>QMME01000078.1 GCA_003647095.1 Deltaproteobacteria bacterium | reverse complement strand
CGCCTTCGGGGTTCGCGAGCGCAGCCTGTCGTTTCCGGCGCCGCTGGCGCGGGCCGCCGGTATCGGGGCCGAGTGGTTGTTCCGGTTGCTTCGTTCCCACCGGCCGCCGCCCATCACCGACTACCGCACCGCGCTGGTGTCCCGGGATTTCCACTTCGGCTGCGAGAAGGCCAAGCGGCTGCTCGGCTACCGGCCCGAGGTGGGCTTCCGGGAAGGGCTGCGACGGACGGTGGAATGGTACCGGTCGTGGAAGAAAACCTCGGGAAACTGAAAGTACCCGACGGGCGGGTGCTGGTGACCGGTGCCGGGGGCTTTATCGGCTCGACGCTGTGCCGCGCCCTGCTGGACCATGGCTGCCGGGATCTGGCCGGGCTCGACCTGGGGCCCGCTCCGGGCGATCTCGCCGGCATGCTGGAGTGGTACCGCGGTGATATCACCGACCCGGAGTCCTGCCGGTCTGCTTTCACCGGCGTATCCTGTATCTTCCATCTGGCGGCGCTGGCCACTGACTGGGCGCCGCGGCGGGTGTTCGGGCGAATCAACCACCAGGGAACCGCCAACGTGATCGAGCTTTGCCGCCGGGCCGGAGTGCGGCGTCTGGTGCACATGAGCACGCTGGCGGTGCATCCCTTTCGGGGATACCGCGACGCCGACGAGAGCGCTCCGGTCGGCAACCGAATAAACGGGTACTGCGAGTCCAAGGCCGCGGCCGAGCGGTTGGTGAACCAGATCCACGGCGGCGACGGCCTGGAGACCACCATCGTCCGGCCCGGGGCAATCATCCACGGCCCCGGCGATACCACCGCCTTCGTGCACCTGGCACCGGTGCTCATGAAAGGAAGCATGCCGCTGGTGGCCGGCGGAAGGGTGCTGGCCTGCTACTCCGATGCCCGCAATCTGGTCCGGGGTCTCGTACTGGCAGCCGGGCCGGCGGGGGCGGGGGAGACGTTCGTCATCACCGACGATGTCCGCATCACCCTGCGCGAATACCTCGAGCAGGTGGCCGCGGAACTGGGGACGGAGGTGCGGTTTTACTCGGTCCCCCGGGCAGTTGCGCAGGCAGGCGGGGTCGTGCTGGAACTGCTGTGGAAGCTGGCCGGCTCCCGCCGTCCTCCTCCCGTACACCGTTACCGGGTGGGCCTGGTGTCCAGGGATTTCCACTTCGGCTGCGAAAAAGCCAAACGGCTGCTGGGCTACCGGCCGGTGATCGATTTCGCACGGAGCATCCGCGACACCGCCCGCTGGTATCTTGCGCTTAACACCTGATTATTCCATCTGAAACCTCGGGGACAGGCCCGGGGCCCGCGGGGCCCGCGGGGACTTGTGGTCTTCCCTTGAAATGATTGTTGACATTTATGTGAATTCTTTTACATTAGTACTGTGAATCGTAAAAACGTAAGAGAAATCATTATTGACATTATCGAGCGTAAGGGAAAAGTGGGCTCCGGTGAAGTGGCCCGAGCAGCCGGGGTCACCAGACAAGCGGCCCACTATCACCTGAGGAGGATGGTCGCGGAAGGTTTGCTCGAAGCCCGGGGCAGGGGCCGTGGTTCCCATTATCTGTTTTCCAGGGTGGCGTCCAGGGGATCCGGGGGTTCGTCGTCGACGAATATGGGCTTTCTCTATTCCCGTGCAGGTCTCGAAGAAGACAGAGTCTGGTCGCAACTGGAAGGCAAGTTCGGCAATCGCGATACTAACGACGACCGGATCTTGCACTACGCCTTCACCGAATTGCTGAACAACGCCATTGAGCACTCGCAGGGTTCAAGAATAAGGGTACTGATCGAAAAAGGGATGCCCCTGGCATTCGAGATCGACGATGATGGCGTGGGTATCTTCGAATTGATCAGAAGCAGTTTGCATTTACCGAGCCACCTCGTGGCACTACAAGAACTTTCCAAGGGCAAACTCACCACCAGTCCCGAGAAGCACAGTGGTGAAGGTATCTTCTTCGTCTCCAAAGCGGGTGCTCGCTTCGAGGTGGAAAGCAATGGTCTCAAGTGGTTGGTCGACAACACCATACTTGATCAGGGCATCTTCTCGTCTCCAGGCAGGAAGGGGACCCGGGCTCGATTTGAACTCGTTCCAGGTCGCAACCGCCCGCTTGAAGACATTTTTGCCGAGTATACCAGTGAGTTCCGGTTCACCCGCACGCGTACGGTGGTAAAGTTGTTTGCCCATGGTGTTAATCTGGTTTCCCGCTCGGAGGCCAGGCGGCTACTCAACGGCCTTGAGAAGTTCTCGGAAATCATCCTCGACTTCAATAGAGTGGCGGGGGTGGGGCAGGGTTTCGTCGACGAGATATTCCGGGTCTGGGCCAGGCAACATCCCGAGGTGGAGTTGATCCCAACAAATATGAATGCTCCCATAGAGTTCATGGTTCAGCGGGTCATTGCGGTAGACAGTGCTCCGACCCGTGACCGTCCCCTTTAGATTGCCAACATATACCCGGCCAACTGTAATTTGGTGCTTGAAATTTTCTTCTCGAGGGCCTAGTTTGGGCTCCAGGTCGAGGTAACAAGCTGGAAAGGACGTTGATAATGAGAGGCAAGTCGTCACCGGGCCTGGTTGCCCGGCTGGGGGGGCTGGTAGTGTGCCTGATGCTGGTTGCACCGGAAGCGACCGCCGGGAAAACACAAGACCAGGCCGCAGCGGCCGAACAGGAGCAGGAACAGCAATCGAGTAAATTCGACCCCTTCCTGGGCTCGGCCAGCAAGAAGCCATGGCGAGGTTCACAGGTGATCTACAGCAACACCTTCAGCCTCATCAGCCTGGACCGTTCGGCCGAGTTGACCTACAACCCCAACTACTCCATGACCTGGAGCTTCCGGCCCCGCTGGTGGTTCGGCGACAACTTCTTCCTGCGGGCCGCGCTCGATGTCACCAGGGAGTTGACAGAGGCCGACCAGACCACCTACTCAGACGAGGCCTGGCTGGGGGATCTCAGCGTGGTGGCCGGGTTGGCCAGGCTGTGGACCATTCCCGTGGTGGGCATAGATCTCTCGGGAGACATCGCCTTTACCTTTCCCACATCCAAGGCCTCCCAGGCGTCCACCCTGGTCCTGGCGGTGGCGCCGCGACTGCGGCTATCGAAGAGCTTTCCCCTGCTCAAGTCGCTGATACTGGGGGCCAACCTGCGGGCCACTCCCTATCTCCACCGTTACACCACCGGGGAACTGGCCAGCCCGCGCATCACCAACTGCTCGGCCAGCGAAGCCGGCTGCGGGGCCTTCCTTAATTCAGGATCGCGTAACGCGTTCCTGCGACTGACGCCGTCGCTGGACGCCACCCTGGTGATCTTCGACTGGATGGGAGTCAGCCTGGCCTACGGCTGGATCGTCGACTGGCTGCATTCCGCCTCGGGAGGGGAGGATGTCGTATCCTGGGTTCCCCAGGAACCGCAAAACCAGCGATACTACTCGTTTTTCCAGTTGAATGTTTTCTTCGATCCCACCGACTACCTCGAGGTGGGCTTGAACCTGCTCACCTACGCACCGCAACTGGCCCCGGATTCGAGCTACTACAATCCCCTGTTCAACCGCTACACCACCCTGTCGGTGGACGTGATCCTTCGCGTGGATGGATTCATTGCCCTGTTTGGAGGTAAGTAAGATGGACCGCAAGTATGCCCGAGTGTTGACCCCGATGTTGACCATGCTGGTGCTGGCCGCATTGCTGGCCGCCTGCGCCGAGCAACGTCCTCCCATCAACCGCGTGCAACCCTATGCCCTGGAGAAGTCGTTCTTCGTAGGAGACGATCTCCAGAACCCGGCCGACAATCCCGAGTTCTGGGCGCTGGCCACCCTGGTGGACGTCGGCGGCTACGGCGCCTCCCAGGACGGGCTGTTCACCTCCACCTACGCCCAGTCGCTGGTGCGCATCAAGTGGCAGATCACCGAGGACATGTTGCTCGGGCGCCTGGCCTACGAGCGCATCGATAATGCCGACGGCCGCGGGGTGGGCAAGGCCACCAACAACGGTACCGTGGTGGCAGCCTTCAGGATCGAAAAGCACTTCGACGTGGTGCGGGCCTACAATCCCACCACCGGCGAGGAATTGAACATCCTCGAGGAAAACTCCTCGGACAGGCCTTGGTACGAGCGCGAGTACATGCGGGTGGACTGGTCGAAAAACCAGGCCACCGACGCCTTCGATTTCGACACCCTGTCGCTGCTGGGTGTCTACGGCAGCATCCAGTACGAGCCGCTGGCCTACGACGTCACCGATCCGCGCGATCCCGATGCCCCGGTTTTCGACCTGGAGCACGGTTACTTCGATATCACCAACAAGGCTTTCGCCCAGCCCGGAATGGTGGATCTTTCTTCGTTTGGCTGGGGAATCGAGAAGTTTCCCGCCTGCTACCTGCCCGACGAGTTCATGAGCGGCAGCTATCCGGAAGGCTCCTGTAATCCCATCGAACTGACCATGCGGTTTTCCTTCCGCAAGGTGGTGGACAGTGACTACGAACCGGCCGACTGGGACGGCTATCGCTTCAAGGCCATCGGCGCCTTCACCTCCGAGAGGTTGGGCTACGCCCGCAACTACGGCATGTCGGACGAGATGTGGCACCGTTTCATCGACCGCTTCAACATCTGGGAGCGTAGCCACTACTACGACGACCCGGCCACCATGACCGGGCCGGTGGAATGCTTTACGCCCAGCACCACTCCCTTCGGAGCCGATCCCCACCGCGATTTCGACGGCAACGGCACTGAAGACGAATGCGAGGCGGTGGGTCCGGGCTCGCGCTGCGATGTCTTCAGGCAGCGTTGTACCTTGCCCTATATGCAGCGTACTCCCAAGGTCATCCCCTGGTATGTCACCGCCGGTAGCGACCTGCGCTACTTCGACGCCAGCAAGATGGCCACCAATGACTGGGACGTGGCCCTGCGTGTTGCCGTGCGGGCCGCCCAGTATGCCGAGTGCCAACAGACCGGCGGCGAACGCTGTGCCGAGCGTTTTCCCGTGTTCTTCGGCCAGGAGGACGACGCCGTCGATGCCGTCCAGTTGGCCTGGGACGTCGATGCCTGCAGAAACGGCGAGGCTTACCAGGGACAGGACTGCGATGCCCTGGCCGAGACGCTGGGCCGGGCTCGCGGGGTGGACCCGGCGGTGATTTCCATTGCCCGCATGCCGGAGATGATCGTGCTCTGCCACAGCCCGGTCGAGTTCGGCGATCCTCCTGCCTGCGGCGAGGCCCGCCTGCCCGAGGGGCTCAGCACCCAGGATTGCCAGGATGCCTTGGCTGAAGGCGATGAGAGTACCCTGGCCATCTGCGACCAGGCAACCATCGTGCGCCTGGGTGACCTGCGCTACCACCAGGTCAATCTCATCAAGGAGCCGCAAACCCCATCTCCCTGGGGGATCATGACCACGGCCTTCGACCCGCTCACCGGAGAGAATGTGTCCCATTGCGTCAACGTATGGACCTGGGTGAACGACTATTACAGCCAGTTGCTGGTTGATACCATGCGTTACATCAAGGGTGAGTTGCGCACCGAGCAAATTACCGAGGGTACCTGGGTGCGAGCCTGGAGCCAGGCCGCCGAGGCGGCTTCCCGGGGTGGGGTGATGCCTCGGTTGACCAGCACCAAGGTCACGCAGCAGGTGGCCGGGTTCGCCGGCTTGCCGGCCGCCCAGGCGCAGCAAATCGAGCAGATGAAGGCCAACCTGCCCGCCAACGTGCTGCAGGCCGCCCGCCGTCTCAAGCAGGAACTCAAGGGTGTCAAGGCTTCGCTGGGCGCCGCTTCCACCTGGCAGGCCGTCTATGCGGCCCGGCGAAGGGCTGCCGCCGGCACCGAGTTCGAGGCGCAGCTGATGACTCCCGAGGTACAGAAGATGATGGGGGTGGCCGGCCTGCCCATCGACGAACACCTCATGGAAATGGTTTCGCCCCTGCGCGGCGGCAACCCCTCCTGGCAGAGGCAGCTTTACAATCTCAAGCAGGAGGCCTTGGCCGAGCGCGGAGCCTGCGTGCTGGAACCCAACTTCGCCCTGGCCCCGGTGTCCGTCACCGGCCTGGCCGATGTACTGGAGGAAAAGTTCGGCGCCTTCAATCCCTCTGACACCATGCGCGTGCAGCAGGAACGGGCCGAGAAGATGCGCCGCTACCTGGCCCATCGCATGCACTACTCCGTCATCGTGCACGAGATGGGGCACAGTGTCGGCATGCGCCATAACTTCGTCAGTTCCTCCTACGCCTGGGCCTACCGGCCCCAGTACTGGCAGCTACGCACCAAGAACGGCACCGTCACCACCGAGTGCAGCGAGCTTTCTTCCACCGGGGAAGACTGCGTGGGTCCTCGCTACTATGACCCGGTCACCCAGGAGGAGCGTGACAATCTCATCTGGATGTGGATGCATTCTTCGGTAATGGACTACCCGGGTGAAATCACCCAGGATCTGCTGGGGCTGGGAATCTTCGATTTTGCCGCCGCCCGCATGTTCTATGGTGATGTCATGTCGGTGATGCGCGATCCCAGCTACCGGGTAGGTTCCGACAAGTCGAAGTTGCTATTCAGCCTTACCGACAGCTTCGGCGGCATCGTTGGCTACCAGTACTCGCTGGGCAACGACGACTTCAACTATTCCCAGTTGCAGAACCGCCTGCGACTCATCAACGATTGTCAGCCGGTGGGCGACCCACAGGTGTTCAAGCCGGGTAACTGGAACGAGGAACGCGACGGAGTGTGGTCACCGCTGCTCGACGGCCTGCTGGTGCAGGTCGACGGCCAGTACTGGCGTTGCCACCAGCAGAAGGTTGACTATGTCCAGTGGGACAAGCTGCGCTTTCCCACCCAGACCGAACTGGGTGACACCTACTACGACGGTGGGCGTTCGGTGGACAGCCAGGGTCGGCTACGCATGCCGTACGGTTTCGGCACCGACAGCTGGGCGGACCTGGGCAATCTCAGCGTTTATCGCCACGACAACGGTGCCGATGCCTACGAGATCTTCAACTGGATGATCACCCAGCAGGAAATCAATCACATTTTCGACAACTACCGTCGTGGCCGCACCACCTTCTCGGTTCGCTCGGCCGCCAATCGCACCCTGAACCGCTTCAATACCAAGCTGCGCGACGGCGCCAAGGGCCTGGGCCTGATGAAGAACATCTACGAAGATTTCGCCCTGGACATGGGCTACGACGCCCGCACCCTGTGGCCGACCATCGCCGGGATGTTCTACAAGGACAACATCATTGCTTCCAGCCAGGTCTTCGATCATTTCACCCGCATGATGGCGCGGCCGGAGATCGGCGAGCACTATTACCTGGATTACGGCGATCCGGTACTGCGCTCTACCATCGATGCCTGGGGGCAACCCGGGGCCACCGAGGTGATCATCCCCAACGGGGCCACCGGTTACTACGAGGACATTGGTATCGGCGGCAAGCTGGTGGAGAGCCAGCTTTCCAAGACCAACGGTGAGTACGACACCGAGATCACCGTCAACTGTGGCTCCTACTACGACAAGCTCAACACCGCCATGCTTATGACCGAGTCGGTGGACAACTACATCTCCTCCTCGCGCTCCGACTTTGTCGACCCCCGCTACCGGGCGGTATCGCTGGCAGACCTGTTCCCCGACGGCTACCGGCGCTGGCTGGCCAACAACCTCACCGGCGATGAGATGCTCAAGGGCCCGCGGGTGGCGGCCGATGCCCAGGGGCATCCCGTTACCGATGCCAACCTCTTTCCCGACGCCCCGTTGGGCTGGGTTACCTGGTGGACTCCCGACGTCAAGGTCTGCTTCCCCAACGATGGTACCACCGTGTGCAGCATCTACGGTGACAGCAACGGCAATACCACCGATCCCCTGGCCCCGGCCCACACCGCCGTGGTCGATCCCCAGGTGGGCTGGGAGCAGCAGAAGTTCCTCATAGCCTGGACCCTGCTCTACTTGCCTGAAAACCAGAAGATGGACTGGCTGGACATGCTGCGCCTGTGGGAGCTGGGCGTGGATGCCGATCCCGATCTCGGCAACAACCGCATCGAGTTCCACAATCCCACCGGGAAGGTGTACGTGGCCAAGACCTTCGGCAAGGAGACCATCCTGGGCGAGACGGTGCAGCGGGGAATAGCCGCCCGGGTACTGGAGTACGCCAACGAACTGCTCTACCTGGCCTACGAGACCAGCCCCGGACCCGACCTCGACGGCAACGGCCAACCCGACTGGTACCTACCGGTCTACAACCCGGCCACCGGCCAGCCCATCGTCAAGTACGATCCCACTATCGGTTATATCGACGAGGACGGCTACGTGCATCCCGATGGTCGCGATGGTTGCAACGCCAGCGATAATTCCGACTGCACTTGCAGCTCGAACCGGTACTGCGTGCAGCTTTCCCGCTACGTGAGCGTACCGGCCTACCTGCGCGAAGCCCTCGATGCCTACCAGCTGGGCCTGCCCGAGGAACGTGGCATTTACGACTGAGCCACCTCCAGTTTCACGAACAACTGCCGGGCTGCGGAGCGGCGGATGGGGTTGGCAAGGCTCCCCAGCTGCCTGTGCAACTGCGAAACCAGGCCGTTTTCGAAGATAGAGGCGGAGCGATGCTTCCCCGCCCTGGAACCGTCCGTGGCGGAACCGATAGCCGGCCCCTACGAACATTCCCCGGCGGTGAAGGTGAGGGTGTAGCTCGAGCAGGTGGCAGTGCCGGCATTGGCCACGTCCACGCATACATAGAAGGTGCCGTTGTTGTTGGACGAGCAACGCGAACCGGAGGATGCGCATTCGGTGTAGTAGTCGATGTCGTTGGTGCAGACACTGCTCGAGCAATTGTTCTTCCAGACGTTGAAGTTGACGTTAGTGCCAGAGAGTTCGATATGCAGACAGCCCGCTCCCACGGCGGGATTGCTGGCCGTGAAAGTCACCACGTAGCAATCGACGTCGGCGCGGTAACCGGTGCGGTGGGCGATGACCCCGCTGGCCTGCACCGACTGCGAGCCCGAAATGCTGCCCAGGTTGGTGGCCGAGCCACAGGTTTCCGGGGCATCCGAAGTATCGCCGCACTCACAGCCGGTAGAGTCGTTGTTGTCTATGTCCCAGTAACCGGAATTGCAGCCGGTGATTTCGCAAATGAAGTTCGTGCAGGTTTCGCTGGCATTGGCCAGGTTGCAGGGGTTGTTGCAGGCACCACAGTGTTGCAGGGTGTTTAGCAACTGCTCGCAGCCGTTCGAAGTCACATTGTCGCAGTTACCGTAATTGGCCCAGCAGGAAGAAATCTCGCAGGATCCGGTGACACAGGTGTCGTTGGCATTGGCTAAATCGCAGGTCACGCCACAAGAGCCGCAATCGCTCAGCGTGTTCAGTGCCGTCTCGCAGCCGTTACCCCAGTTGCTGTCGCAGTTGCCCCAGAGTGAGTTGCAGGCGCAGTTGCCACCCGAGCAGTGAGCGTTGGCACCGCAGTTGTTGCCGCAACTGCCGCAGTTGGCGGAATCGTTGAGCAGATCAACCTCGCAGCCATTGCCCCAGTTGCCATCGCAGTTGGCATAGTTGGCCAGGCAGACACAGCTGCCTGCCGAGCAGGCGGCGTTTTGGCCGCAGTTGTTGCCGCAGCTGCCGCAGTTGTTGGGATCGTTGAGTAGATCTATCTCGCAGCCGTCCGACCAGTTGCCGTTGCAGTTGGCATAGTTGGTGTCACAGGTGCAGTTGCCGCCCGAGCAGAAGGCGTTTTGGTTGCAAGTGAAGCCGCAGGAGCCGCAGTTGTTGTCGTCGTTGTTAAGGTTGGTCTCGCAGCCGTTGGGATCGTTGCCGTCGCAGTTGTCGTAACCGATATTGCAGGAGGCGATGTGGCAGACGTCTCCGGAGCACGACGCCGTGGCGTTGGCACGACTGCAGGTGACACCGCAGGCACCGCAATCGCTGAGCGAGTCGAGGGAGTTTTCGCAACCGTTGGCGTCGATGGTGTCACAGTCGCCCCAGCCGCTCTGGCAGGAGCCGATGTGGCAGGTCCCGCCGCTGCAATCGGCGTTGGCGTTGGGTCTACTGCAGGGCGTGCCACAGGAGCCGCAGTCGCCGAGAGTCTCCAGAGATGTCTCGCAACCATCGCCGTCGGTGCTGTTGCAATCGTCCCAGAGAGGATCGCAGCTGCCGATGTGACAGACGTCTCCGGAACAGGAAGCGGTGGCGTGGGCCCGGCTGCAGGTGACACCGCAGGCGCCGCAATCGCTGAGCGAGTCGAGAGAATTTTCGCAACCGTCGATATCCTGGTTGTTGCAGTCGCCCCAGCCGGCATCGCAGCTGGCGATGTGGCAGGTACCACCGGCGCAATCGTCCGAGGTGTTGGCAAGATCACAGATAGAGCCGCAGGCACCGCAGTTGGTGAGGGCTACCAGGGAAGTCTCGTAGCCATTGAGCAGATCGCCGTCGCAGTCGCCCAGCAATGGATCGCAGTTGGCGATGTGGCAGGAACCGCCGGCGCAGGAAGTGGTGGCCCCGGGGGCGGAGCAGGTCACCCCGCAGGCGCCGCAATCGGTGAGCGTTTCCAGGGATGTCTCGCAGCCGTCGGCATCGGTGCTGTTGCAGTCATCCCAGAGGGCGTCGCAACTGCCAATGTGACAGACGTCACCGGCGCAGGAAGCAGTGGCGTGGGCCCGCGAACAGGTCACGCCGCAGGCACCGCAATCGCTGAGCGAATCGAGGGAGTTTTCACATCCGTTGGGATCCTGGCCGTCACAATCATCCCAGCCGGCGTCGCAGGCCTGGATCTGGCAAACACCGCCGGGACAAATGGCGGTGGCATTGTCACGGGCACAGGGAGTGTTGCAGGCGTTGCAGTGCGCCAACGTCTCTAAAGATTGTTCGCAGCCGTTGCTGATATCTCCGTCACAGTCACCCAGCAGCGGATCGCAGTTGGTGATGTGGCAGGTGCCACCGGCGCAGGAGACAGTGGCCCCGGGTGCAGAACAGGAGGTGCCGCAAGTGCCGCAGTCGGTAAGCGTTTCCAGGGAAGTCTCGCAGCCGTCGGCGTCGGTGTTATTGCAGTCGTCCCAGAGGGCGTCACAGGTGCCAATCTGGCAGACGCCGCTTACGCAGGCCGGGGTGGCATGAGCACGCCGACAGGGCGAGTCGCAGGAGCCGCAGTTGTCGAGATCGCTGTCGAGATCGTAGCAGTTGTTGTCGTAGGTACAGCAGGTCTCGTTGCCCACGCAATCGGGCCCGACGCCGCCGCAGCGGCACACTCCGTCGACGCAGATCTCGTCCTGGTCGCAGGGCATGGGCCCGCCCTGACAGCTGCCGTCGGCCTGGCAGGTGTCGTTGATGGTGCAGGGATCGAGATCGGTGCACTGCGTGCCGGTGTCGCTCCATACCGGTTGGTTGCCGTCGTGCAGGCAGGTGAACAACACTCCCTCGTCGCAGGTGTATTGCTCGCACTGGTTCTGCTCGGTACAATCGAAAGGAGGGCAGCAGCGCCAGTTGGCGCATTCTTCGGGAATGCAGTGGCCGTCTTCGCACACCTCGCCCGTTCCACAGGCCGGCTGGCAGGAGGGATCCTGGGGATCGTAGCAGCGACCGGCCACGCAGATCTCGCCGGCATTGCAGGTGACATCGATGCATAGCCTGTCGATGCAGGAGCCGTTGACGCAAACCTCGTATTCACCGCAAGGCGTACCGCCGCAATCCGTGGGATGGCACTGCAGGTCTGCTCCGCAAACCTCTCCGGCTGGACAGGATACGTGAGCACAGTCGTCGGGAACGCAAACGTTGTTCACACATACTTCTCCGACGGCACAGCCCTCCTGGGTGCAGTCACGGGACAGGCATTCACCGTCGGCGCAGGTCTGCCCGGGTGGGCATTGCACCCCGACGCAGTTGGAGCGCACGCAGGTGCCGTCCACGCATACGTAGGGAGGCTCGCAGGTGACTCCGGCGCAGTCGAGCGGGAAGCACTCGCCGCGGGCGCAGTATTCCCCGGCCGGGCACTGCACCCCGACACAGTCGACGTGGATGCACTGGTCTTGATAGCAGACCTCGCCGAAATCGGAACAATCCTGGTCGGCGCAGTCGGATGGATAGCACCAGCCGTTGGCGCAGGTCTGGTCGGCGGGGCATTCCACGTCCACGCAGGAGGTGCGCTGGCATACGCCGTCGATACAGACTTCCCCTTCGCCGAAGCAACCGGTGTCGCCGCAGCCGGCCGGATAGCAGTTGCCCTGGGCACAGCGCTGGCCCTCCGGGCAGGTTACTCCCACGCAACTCTGCTCGACGCACTCCTCGTCGACACACACTTCCAACTGGCCGGGACAGACCTTGGTCTGGCAATCGACCGGGTAGCACTGTCCCTGGGCGCAACGCTGACCACTGGGGCACTCCACCCCCACACAGCTGGCCGGCTGGCATTCCTCGTCGATGCACACGTCACCCACGCCGGGACAGGTGCGCGTGGGACAATCCTTGGGATAGCAGTGGCCATTGGCGCAGGCCTGGCCCTCGGGGCATTCCACCACCGTGCAGTTGATCTCCAGGCATTGGCCGGAAGCCTCGTCGCAGAAAAACCCTTCCGGACATTGCCGGCCGGCACAGTTCGACGGCTGGCAGACGCCGTCGACGATGACCCCGTCGGGGCATTCTTCCAGGTATATGCCCGGAGAGCAGGTGGCCAGCAGCAGCAGGGCAGTTGCCTGAGCTACGATCCAGGCCAGTTTGCGTACATGCATCATTCTACACCTCCAGCGTGGAGGACCTTCATCGCGACAGCCAGTAACCTTGGCCGGAACATGAATACGAACTCGTCTCGCCGTGATCGATGTACAGTTCCACTCGTCTATCATTGGCGCATTCAGGCATGTCGGGAGTCGAGCAGCGACAGGCCGGGTTGGCACAGCGCCTGCCCATGGCCACCGTCTTGACCGGGACGCCCTGCAGCAGGT
>QMME01000077.1 GCA_003647095.1 Deltaproteobacteria bacterium | reverse complement strand
GTGGTGCTCACCGCCGGGCACTGTGCCCAGGGTGCGCTCGATTCCTACTACGTGATTTTCGGCAGCAGCGTCTCCAGCAGTACCTACCGGCTGGTGAACGACAGGTGGGTTCACCCCCAGTACGACGGCCAGAATATCCGCAACGATATCGCCTTGCTGCGCCTGAGCAGCGATGCTCCCAGCGACGTCGTGCCCATTCCCCACCTGCCGCACTCCCTGGCCATAACCCAGGCGGACGTGTCCAACCAGACACCGCTCGATTTCGTCGGCTTCGGCATGACCGACCCCAACGACGACAACAGCTCCGGCACCAAGATGATGTTCACCGATCACCTGAACTGGGTTTGCACCAACAGCTACGGCTGCAACTGGCCCAACCCGGCCACCTCCAAGGATATCTGCCAGGATCAAAGCCCCAGCGGTTTGTGCTCCGGAGACAGCGGCGGCCCGGCCATCGTACAACGCGGCGGTGCGTACTACGTGGCCGGCGTGGCCTCCTACGTGGGACAGAACTGCGACCACTTCGGTTGCAACACCAAGGTCGACGAGTACGAGCAGGACATCAACGATTTCATAGGCGGGGTGCTGGGAGCCCACTGCCAGGGCGCGGGTGATTGCGACTCCGGCTACTGCGTAGACGGAGTCTGCTGCGAGGGAACCTGCACGGGCAACTGCAAGGCCTGCAACGTGCCCGGGCAAGAGGGGTATTGCGTGGTGGTTCCCGATGGTACCGAGTGCGACGACGGCAACCAGTGCAACGGGGTGGACACCTGCCAGCAGGGGGTGTGCACGCGCGGCCAGGTGCCCGACTGCACCAGTGACAATCCCTGCCAGACCGGCTCCTGCGATCCGGCCACGGGTTGCGTCTACCAGCCGGTGGCCGACGGCACCTCGTGCTCCAACGGCCGCTTCTGCGACGGCCAGGAAACCTGCCGGGATGGTGTCTGCCGGCCGGCCGCGCAGGTGCCCGACTGCAACGACAACAATCCCTGCACCGAAGACAGCTGCAGCTCCGCCGCCGGTGCCTGCCTGCACCAGCCGGTGGCCGACGGTACTTCCTGCGGCGGCGGCCTGTGCGGGGTCCAGGTGTGCCAGGGAGGCAGCTGCATCTCCCAGGAGACCAACAACTGCGACGATCAGAACCCCTGCACCAAGGACTGGTGCAATCCCGACACCGGCTGCGAGCACTCCGGCCTGCCCGAGGGTTATGCCTGCGGCGAGTGCATGATGTGCCTGCAGCAGCAGTGCGTGGAGGCTCCCGACTGCCGGGTCACCACCGGCAGCTGCGGCTGCAGCGCGGGCGGTTCCGCTGGACGGGGAATCCTGTTGCTGGTCCTGGGCGTAGTGCTGGGGGCGCTGCGGCGGAAACACGGGAAACCATGAAAGACTCTTCTGCTCTGCGGTGGCTGGGGCCAGCGGCCGTTCTTCTGCTGGCCGTGGCCTGCGATGGCGGACGGCAACGCCTCGATTACCTCGACTGGCCGATCATCAACGGCCAGCCCGACAAGCGGGTGGCGCACATGGGGGTGGTGGCCGTCGTCAACAACATCGGCATGTGCTCGGGTACGCTCATCGCGCCGCGGGTGGTGCTGACCGCCGCCCACTGCGTGGCCGGTGCCGAGCCCAGGGATTTCCTGGTGCTGTTCGGCCCCGACACCGGCGCCGCCATCACCCGCCGGGTCAGCGAGACGGCGGTGCACAACACCTACAACCCCCAGCAGGACTCTTCCCGAGGCGACATCGGCCTGCTGCTGTTGTCCAGCGGCCCGCCTCCGGGGATTGCTCCCATCGCTCCCCTGCCGGCGGAACTGGCCCTGGGCCAGCAGGACGTGGGTCGCGACATCGAGTTCGTGGGCTTCGGCCAGGACGAAAACGGCGAGGCCGGCACCAGGCTCTGGGCACCGGCCACCATAGACATGGTCTGCGAAGCTCCTTCCGGTTGCAGCCAGGGCATGTTCTTCGCCGAGGCCTTCACCATCTGCCAGGACCAGCAACCCAGCGGCATCTGCTTCGGAGACAGCGGCGGCCCGGCCCTGGTGGTGGAGAACTCCACGGAGTACGTGGCCGGGGTGTCGTCCTATGTCTACGAGAACTGCCAGCTTTGGGGCTGCAGTACCAAGGTGGATGTCTACGAGGATTTCATCCAGGCCTTCGTGGCCGGCCGGCCCGGGGCGGATTGCGCAAGCGGCGACGATTGTCGTTCCGGGATGTGCGTGGGGGGAATATGCTGCGAGCAGGAGTGTCCTGGCCCCTGTTCCTCCTGCGCCGTTCCCGGCTCGCTGGGAAGTTGCCAGATGGTTCCCGACGACACGCCCTGTCCCGACGGTGATCGCTGCAACGGGGACGAAACCTGTCAAAACGGCCAGTGCCTGCCGGGTGAACCGCCGCTGTGCCAGGACGACAACCCTTGTACCGAAGATGTCTGCAACGCGGCCAGCGGCTGCATCTTCCGTCCGGTCGCCGACGGCACCAGCTGCGACGACGGCGACCTGTGCAACGGCGAGGAGATCTGCCAGCAAGGCTCCTGCGTGATGCAGGCTCCCGCCGATTGCGACGACGGCAACCCCTGCACGGAAGACTCTTGTGAGCCCGGCAGCGGTTGCCAGCACCGGCAACTGGCCGACGGCAGTGCCTGTGGAGAGGGTCTGTGCGGGCAGATGGCCTGCCGGGACGGCCAGTGCCAGGTGGTCAATGCCGTCGATTGCAGCGATGACAATCCCTGCACCCGGGACACCTGCGATCCGGAAACCGGTTGCCTGCACGAACCCTGGCCCGACGGCATGAAGTGCGGCAGTTGCCGGGTTTGCCAGGATGTCACCTGTGTCGAGGATCCCGACTGCGCCGGGCGGGGTTGCGGCTGCACCGCCGGCGGCGACTCCGCACCGGCATCGTGGCTGGCCGGGTTGCTGCTGGTGTTGCTGGCTTTCCGGCGGCGCTCCGTTCAGGACTGAAATCCCGGCCGACCCATTCCGAAAGGAGCATGGTTTGCGACGGTCTTACCTGTGGTTGCCCTTGCTGGTGTTGGCTTCCTGCGGTCCCCGGCAACCGGAACTGGTGTTGGGCAGACGAGCCGTGCCCATAGTGGGAGGCGACTATGACACCAACCCGGCCCACGCCGCGGTGGTGGCCATCATGGACAATTACGGGTTGTGCACGGGCACGCTGATCTCCCCCGAAGTCGTCCTCACCGCTGCCCACTGCGCCCAGTCCGCGGTGTCCAGGTACACCGTCTACTTCGGCTCCTCGGTATACAACTCCACCAGCCGGGCGGTGGCCGAAAAGCTGATCCATCCCCAGTACGATGCCGACAACATCGTCAACGACATAGCCTTGCTGCGCCTGGTGGGCAAGGCGCCGGCCTATGTCAGCCCCATCGCCAACCTGCCCGAGCGTTTGGGCATTTCGCCCCTCGACCAGGGCGCCGACCTGGAGTTCGTGGGCTTCGGCGAGGACGAGCGTGGTAACTCCATGGTGAAGCTCACCGTGCACAACCAGCTCGACTGGATCTGCACCTCCGCCGGCGGCTGCTCGGTGGGACCCGGCTACTACGCCGCCGCCAACACCATCTGCCAGGACCAGAGCCCGGGCGGGCCCTGCTCGGGAGACAGCGGCGGCCCGGCCTTCATCGTGAGGGAAGGGCGCGAGTACGTGGCCGGCATCACTTCCTACGGCGACGAGGACTGCCGCTATTACGGCTGCAGCACCAAGGTGGATGAGTTCGAGCAGTTCATCGTCGGCTTCGTGGGAGGCGAGCTGGGTGCACCCTGCTCGGCCGACGACATGTGCAACTCGGGACACTGCGCCGACGGTGTCTGCTGCGAGAGCGAGTGTTCGGGGGAATGCCAGGGCTGCAACGTGGGAGGCCAGTGGGGCCACTGTGTACCCCTGCCGGACGGTGCTGCCTGCCCGGACGGCAACCTCTGCAACGGCGACGAGACCTGTCAGCAGGGCCAGTGCCAACCCGGCCAGCCCCTTGACTGCCACGTGGCCAACCGCTGCGTGACGGATTCCTGCGATCCGCAGCAGGGTTGCGTCTATACCCCGCTGGCCGACGGTACTCCCTGTCCCAACGGCAATGTCTGCGACGGCCAGGAGAGCTGCCGCGATGGCGTCTGCCAGTACGGCGAAGCGCTCGACTGCGACGATCACAACCCCTGCACGGAAGACTCCTGCGATCCGGCCAGCGGTTGCCACTATCCGCCCCGGCCCGACGGCAGCGACTGCGGGGGCGGCGCCTGTGGCCCCGCCACCTGCCTGGGAGGCTATTGCCTGCCGCAGGATGAGAGCCTGTGCGACGACGGTGATCCCTGCACGGCCGACAGCTGTGACCCGGCCAGCGGTTGCGACAACCGGACACTGCCCGATGGTTATGCCTGCGGGCAATGCCTGATGTGCCGGGCGGGCCAGTGTGTCGAGGCCCCGGATTGTTCCGCCGGTGGTTGTGGTTGCGGAACAGATCCCACCGGCCCGGGGTACGGACTGGAAGCGCTGTTGTTGTTGCTGCTGCTGGCGGCGATGAGCTTGCCGGGGAGGAGAAGGGAATGAAGACTCGTGCTGTCTGCCTGGTGACGGTACTGCTGGTGGGGGGGCACACCGCGGCGCAAGAGCAATTCGAGCCCCGGGTGGAAAAGGTGGTTCCCCTGGTGAAGACGGCCGTGGACCTGGAGCTGATGACCGCCGGTCGGCCGCAGTCACGCTTTCAGCGGGCCCGGAAGTTGATGGCCGGCCTGAAGCCAATCGACAAGCTGGAGGTGCTCAAGGACAGCAACGTGCTGCTCAACTGGATCGCCGCCCTGGCCATGGTGGAATCGGCCGTTCGCGATGCCGGCAAGGTGGAGGCGGAATGGGAGGGGCAGCTGCTGGATCTCTACCGGCACCTGGCCGCGGGAGAGGATTCCTACCAGGTGATAGAACGCCTGGCCGCTGTCTGGACCCTGCAACCCGGGGGGGAGCAGCACCTGCTGGTGAAGATGGGCCGGCAGCTGGCCGCCCTGGCCGGCTACTGCCGGCGCGGAGTACGCTGGCTGGCCGGCCGGCACCTGAAGGATGAAGAAGCAAAGACTGTTTTTCGCCGGCAACTGCTCGAGGCCCTGGTGCAGGTGGAGCGCCGGGACGGCAACTGGCGGCAAATGTACCGGGCGGCGCTGAGCCTGTGCGACATGCAGGCAGCCGTCGATTGCCAGGCCTGGCAGGCCGAGGCGCTGTACGAACTGGGACAGGGCAACGAGGCCGACAAGCTGCTGGCCCGGTTGCCCGCCACCGAGGTCGTCGAGGCGGCGCGGCTGCGCCGTCAGGTCTACCGCCAGCATGACGCCGTGGCCAGGGGCGACGTCTCCGGCATGATGGCGCTGGTCAAGGCGCTGCTGGAACTGGGTGAGAGCCGCCGGGTCGGCACCCTGGTGCCGCCGGCCCGCGTGGTGGCCGTGGCCGATGCCGGGCTCGACGAGGTCTACATGGACGCCATCTTCCGGGACGGCCTGGATTTTCGCGGCGCCTGGTCCTTCGGCAGCCGGGCCCGCGGCCGGCCGGCCCGGCCGGGCCTGCTCTCCCGGCGCATTGCCGCCGGGCTGATGAAGCTCATGGAGTCGTTCTACCACCAGCCCGGCCGCCAGCTGGACGGCCGGGTGCTGGGACGGGTACAGTCCGACCTGGTCGCTTTCCGGCCGGCCAACCCGCTGCTGGCCGATCTCACCGGCCTCAACCTGGCGTTGATGAACTTCGCCCTGGCCGGCGCCAAGAACCAGGCGGAGCTGGCCGCCATCGGCAAGCGCATCCTGCAGTTCCGCCGCTCCTATCCCCGGGAGCTGGCGGGGGTGCAGATGCTGTTTCTGGTGGCCCAGCTGGGCGGGCAGGTGGCCGATACCTTCGCCGAGGTGAGCGCCTGGAAGAGCAGCGGTGGCGACAGCCTGCCGGCGCGGGCGGTACCCCTGGTGGGTGGAGCGGCACTGCGGCAGTTGCTGGTAAAGGGCAGTACCAAGGCCATCGACCAGGTCCTGGGCTGGCTGGAGAAGGCAGGTCCGGCACGGGGCAGCAATGCCCTGTGGATGGCCCACCTGCGGGCGGCCCGGGGGCTGGTGGCGGCGGAGGCCGGGCGCCAGCAAGCGCTGCAACAGGCCGTCGATGCCTACGGCACATTCATAAAGAGCCTGGAATCGTCCGGGGCCGGGGACGAACAGGCCCTGGTGGAGCTGTGTGACGGGTTGACCAGCCTGGCCACGCTGGTGATGCAGGGCGGGCAACCCGCCCAGGGATTGCAGCTCATCGACCAGGCGGCCTCTGTCTGCCAGCGCTTCGGGGCGACGGCGGCGGCCCGGGCGGTCATGGCCATGACGGTGGCCCGGGACGACAAGAGCAGCCGGGAGGCGGTGGGCCGGCTGGCGGCGTCGTTGCCGCAGATCGAGAGCCGGCAGGCCCGGGCCCAGGCCTACCTGTGGCTGGCGCTGACCATGGCCGCGGCCGGGGAGGAGAAGGCGGCCCGGGAATCGGCGCAGAAGGCGATGGCCCTGATGGAAGAGGGCCGGAAGCTGGGCACTCCCGTCTACCTGGCTCCCGACCTGCGCTCCATGATTGGTTTTTCCGGCTCCTTCGACATCAACATGGGCTATTCCAGCGCCAGTCCCTTCGGCCTGGAGATAAACGTGGGCATTCGCTGCCGGGCGCCGCTGTTTCCTCCGGCCGCGGTGGATGAAAAGCGCCTGCAGCAGCTGTTGGGCCGGGCCCGGAGGCCCTGAGCTTGACCGCATCCCGCCCGGCGTCTTAGAATCTTCGTGAACCCCCGGGAGGTCGTTACCATGAAAGAAATTACCAAGGGATTTCTGGTTTTCCTGCTGGCGGGGCTGCTGGCCGCCGGCGCCGCCTGTTCCTCCTCGACGGCCGGCGGCGACGGTGGCAACGACGATGGCAGCAACGCCGGCGACAACGACAACGGCGGCGATAACAACAACGGCGGTGACAACAACTCCGGTGGTGATCAGACCGTCGGTCCCGGTGACCTGCCGGTGTGCGACACCTTCGAGATCCAGGCCGGGGCCATCCCCCCCAACCTGTTGCTGGTGGTGGACAAGTCGGGCTCCATGGACGATCCCACCCAGGCGGGCAGCTTCCGCACCAAGCTCCAGGACGCCAAGGAAGCGCTCAACATGATGCTCGACCAGGGCGAGGGGCAGATCCGTTTCGGCTGGATGCAGTTTCCCTCCGACAGCCAGTGCGGTCCCGGCACGGTGGGCGTGCAGTGCGGCGACGACACCGTCTCCTCGATCCGTACCCGGGTGAACATGCTCATCGCCAACGGTGGTACCCCCACCGGCGAATCGCTCGAGAACGCCAACGACTACCAGGGGCTGCACGACGAGTCGCGCAACAACTTCGTGGTGCTGCTCACCGACGGCATGCCCACCTGCCCGGCGGGACAGGGGCGCCAGGTCACCGATTCGGACAAGAACCTGGCGTTGCAAGCGGTCAGGGACCTGCACGCGGCTGGCATCGATACCTTCGTCATCGGCCTGGGCGAGGATCTCAACAATACCAACCCCGACCTGCTCAACGACATGGCCGTGGCCGGGGGCCGGCCCCGCAGCGGCGCCGACAAGTACTACAAGGCCAACAGCCTGGCCGACCTGCAGCAGGCCCTGCAGGACATCTCCGGCCTGGTCATCGGTTGCAACCTGAGCCTGGACACCGCGCCCGAGTACCCGGACTGGCTGTGGGTGTTCTTCTGCGACGAAAACGGCCTCAACTGCCAGGCGCAACCACGCGATCGCAACCACGTCAACGGCTGGGACTACGACGAGAGGCTCAACCAGGTGAACTTCTTCGGCCCGCTCTGTGACCAGTTGCGCAGCGGCCAGGTGGAGAACGTCCAGGTGCTCATGGGGTGTGCACCGCCGACGTGATTCCTGGTGGCGGGGAGCTGCCTCGAGGAGAAGCGCCATGTTTCAGAACCGCTCGCTGCTGGTGCTGGTGGCGCTGGCCTGGTTGCTGGCCTGCAGCACCCAGGGAGACAAGGGCGACGGCGGTGATGGCGGAGACGGTCACCTGCTGGACGGGGATCAGCAAGTCGGCGATGATGGGGGTGGCGGGGGAGAGGGCGGTGCCGACATCCCCATCTGCGACGAGGTGGATCTTTCCGCTTCGCCGCTGGTGAACCTGTTGCTGGTGGTCGACAAGTCGGCCAGCATGAACGACCCCACCTCGGCGGCGGTGCCCGACCGCACCAAGGCCGAGGACCTGCAGCAGGCCGTGCACGTGTTGCTGGATCGATACCGGTACCGCATCCGCTTCGGCTGGATGGCCTTTCCCAACCAGGAAAACTGCGATCCCGGGGTGGTGCTGGTGGACATCGCCGACGATGCGGCCCCCCTCATCGGCGGCCTGGTGGATGCCTTCCTGCCCTGGGGAGGCACACCAACCGGGGAGTCGCTGCAAAACGCCCGCGCCTATTTCGCTCAGCTGGCCGATAGCGAGAGGCAGAACTTCGTGATGCTGGTAACCGACGGCATGCCCACCTGCCCCAGCGGCGGTGGCCACAACACCAACGACGCCGACAGCCAGCTGGCCCTGCAGGCCGTGCAAGCCCTGGCCGTCGACGGTGTCGACACCTTTGTCATCGGCCTGGGCGAGGATCTCAACAGCTCCAACCCGCAACTGCTCAACGACATGGCCGTAGCCGGCGGCCATCCCCGCGCCGATGTCGTCAAGTACCACCCGGCCTCGTCGCTGGACGAGCTGGTGGACGCCTTCGACGAGATTGCCCGGGCCGTGTTCGACTGCAGCTTCACCCTGGAGGTGATTCCGGAGCAGCCCGACTGGGTGTGGGTGTACTTCGACGGCCAGCCGGTCAAGCACGATCCCGGCCACACGGACGGTTTCGACTACGACGAGGTCAACAACGTTCTCGAGTTCTACGGTTCGGCCTGCGACCAGCTGGCTACCGGCCAGGTCGGCTCCATCGAGGTCAAGATGGGCTGCGCGCCGCCCACCTAGTTGCAGGTTGCCGTGAGACGCGCACTACTGCTGTATTGCGGATTGCTCCTGGCCGGGTCGCCGGTTTCCGCCCAGGAGCTGGTACCCGCCCTGGAGTTTGCCGAGCGGCTCTTTGCCGAGGGCGACTACTACCGGGCCATCACCGAGTACAAGCGGGTCCTGTTCCTGCTCGGCGATGCTCCCCGTGGCGACTGGGTGCGCCTGCGCATCGGCACCGCCTACCTGGAAGGCAACAGGCCGGAGGCGGCCGCCCGGGTCTTTGCCTCCCTGGCCGGGCGCGGCAGCGATGAGAAAATGCGTGGCCTGGCCGAGCTGGGACGGGCCCGTGCCTGGTACCGGGCAGGGCGACACCTGCAGGGCATGCAGATGCTCGAGCGGCTGCACCTGTCGGTGGAGAATCCCCTCCTGCTCGATAGTCGCAACTACCTGCTGGGCTGCGCGGCCCTGCGGGCCGGGCACCTGGAAGTGGCGCGTCCGGCCTTCGCGGCGGTGCGGGCGCAGGGGGCACTGGGTGCGCGGGCCGGCCTGGTGCTGGAACGGCTGGGTCGGGCCGGCCGGCTGCCCGAGCGCAGCCCGCTGCTGGCGGGCCTGCTGTCGCTGGTGCCGGGGCTGGGACACTTCTACCTGGGCCAGGTGGAGGTGGGCATCACCGCCCTGCTCTGGAACGGCTTGTTCGGCTGGGCAAGCTACGATTCTTTCCGCCGCGGGCAGCGCGGGGCCGGGGGAGTGCTGCTGGTGCTGGAGATGTTCTGGTACGCCGGCACCGTCTACGGGGCGGTGGCCGGGGCGCATCGCTTCAACCGCGACGCCCGCCTGAACTTCCTGGAAGAACTGGATGCCGCGGCCGGGTTGGATGTGGAGGTCCCTCCCCGGGCCCCGCCGCTGGAGCTGGGGCTGCGGGGGAGGTTCTAGGCTAGCCTTCCCGCTCGAACAGCCCCGCGGCGCCCATGCCGCCGCCGATGCACATGGCGACCACGCCCCAGCGCAGGTTCTGGCGCTTCATCTCGTACAACAGCTTGCAGGTGAGGAAGGCGCCGGTGCAGCCCAGGGGGTGGCCCAGGGCGATGGCCCCGCCGTTGACGTTGACCTTGTCCATGTCGAGCCCGAGCACGTCCTCGCAGCAATACAGCGCCTGGGAGGCGAAGGCCTCGTTGACTTCCCACAGGTCGATGTCTTCCTTCTTCATGCCCGCCTTCTCGAGCAGCTTGGGAATGGCGTAGGCCGGGCCCACGCCCATGATCTCCGGGGGAACCCCGGTGACCTGGTAGCGACGATATACCGCCAGCGGCTCGAGGCCCAGCGACCTGGCCTTTTCGCGGCTCATCACCACCACCATCGCCGCCCCGTCGTTCATCTGCGAGGAGTTGCCGGCGGTGACGCTGCCGGTGGGATCGAAGACCGGGCGCAGGCGGGCCAGGGCCTCCAGGCTGGTACCCCGGCGCGGGCCCTCGTCGGTGTCGACGGTCACCTTACGGGCCACCGGGCGGCCGTCGGGGCCGGCGGAGAAGACCTCGGTCTCGATGGGCAGGATCTGCTCTGTGAAACGTCCCTCGTCGATGGCCCGCAGGGCCCGCTCGTGGCTGCGCAGGGCGAACCTGTCCTGGCGCTCGCGGCTGATGTTGAACTTGCGGGCCACGTTCTCGGCCGTCAGCCCCATGGGAGTGTAGGCCTCGACCCAGTCGTCGACGAGCTTGGGATAGGCCACCGGCTTGTTGCCGCCCATGGGCACGTGGGTCATGTCTTCCACTCCCCCGGCCACCACCACGTCGGCCTCGTCGAGCATGATGCGCTCGGCGGCCTGGGAGATGGTCTGCAGCCCGGAGGAGCAGAAGCGGTTCACCGTCAGGGCCGGTACCTGGTAGGGCAGGCCCGAGGCCATACCGATGAGACGGGCCAGGTTCATGCCCAGCTCGGCTTCCGGCATGGCACAACCGATGATCAGGTCGTCGATCTCCTCGGGCTTGAGGCCGGGTACCCGGCGCACCGCCTCGGCCACCACCTGGGAGCCGTAGTGAATGGGATGGGTGTCCCGGAAATTGCCTCGACGGTAACGAGCGATGGGGGAACGAACGGCGCTAACGATTACGGCTTCGCGACTCATGGCTTGTCTCCTTGCCTTGGGCTCGGTTCCATCCGGTCAGTTGCGCAGGGGCTTTCCGGTGGTGAGGAAGTGCTTGATGCGTTCCTGGGTCTTTTCCGTGCCCAGCAGGAACAGGAACACCTCGCGCTCCAGGTCCAGCAAATACTGCTCATCGACCTTGATGGACGGGCGGGTCTTGCCGCCGCACAGCACCCAGGCCAGCTTCTCGGCGATCACCTGCTCGTGCTCGGTGATCTGGTGTTGTTTGCACATGGAATCGATCACCATGCGGAAGGTGGCATGGGCCATCTCTCCGGGCAGGGCCAGCTTGCGCCGGCGCGGCGTCTGGTATCCCTCCAGGTGCATGGCCTGCACCAGGCGCTTGGCCGAGCCGATGAGGTGATCCAGGTTGGTGACGATCTTGTCGGAGGGGCGCAGGAAACGCATGGCCTGCGCCTCGTAGGCCGACATGGTCACCTTGGCCATGCCGATGGCTTCGAAGACGTGCTGCAGGTAGGGGATGGTGTTGACGTTCTGAACTCCCTCGGGAATCCCCTCCAGGGCCCGGACGAGCAGTTCCTTGGTGCCGCCGCCTCCGGGAATCAGGCCCACGCCCAGTTCCACCTGGCCCATGAACAGGTCGGCGTGGGCGCAGATGCGGTCGGCACCCATGGTAATTTCCATGCCCCCGCCCAGGGTCATTGCGAAGGGGGCCGCCACCACCGGCTTGGGCGAGTACTTGAGCCGCATGCAGGTGTCCTGGAAGGCCTTGATCGCCTTTTCCAGGTCGTCCCAGTTGCCGCTCATGGCATTTCCCAGCAGCAGCATGACGTTGGCGCCCACGCAGAAATTGTCGGCCTGGTTGCCGATTACCATGCCGATGTAGTCATCGTTTTTCTCCAGCAGGTCGAGCCCCTGGTTGAGCATGCGGACGATGTCGTCGTCGATGGAGTTCATCTTGCTGTGGAACTGGCAGCAGAGCACGCCATCGCCGAGATCGAGCAGGGTAGCCGAGGTGTTGCCGTCCACCTCGCCTCGTTGCTGCTTGACCAGCTTCAGTTCGATGCCCAGCTCGTCCACCGGCACCGGCTGGTAGGTCTTCGTTTTCAGGTCGAAAAACTGACGCCGGCCGTCGGCGACCTGGTAGAAGCCCTCGCCGCCGGCTTCCAGCACCGCCGCGGCGATGGGAGGCAGCTGCTTGCCCTCCTGCTTCATGCGCTCGCAGGTTTCCTTGAAGCCGATGATGTCCCAGGCCTCGAAGGGGCCGGCCTTCCAGTTGTAGCCCCACTTCATGGCCCGGTCGATTTGCACGATGTCGTCGCAGATCTCGCCCACCCGGTTGCCGGAGTAGATCAGGGTATCGGCCATCACCGCCCAGGCGAACCTGCCGGCCCGGTCGTCGGCCTGGACGAACTCGCGCAGGCGCCGCTCCGGGTCATCGGTGTTCTTGGCTACCTTTATGGAATCGATGCGAACCTTTTCCTTGGGGCGGTACTCGCCGGTCTTCCAGTCGAGCACCAGGATCTGCTTCTTGCCATCGGCGCCCTTTTCCTTCTTGTAGAAGCCGCCCTTGGTCTTGTTGCCCAGCTGCTTGCGTTCCACCATCTTGTTGATGAACTGGGGGACCTGGAAGATGTCGCGGGCCTCGTCGTCGGGGAGCATCTCGTGGCAGTTGTTCATGATGTGTACCAGGGTGTCCAGGCCCACCATGTCGACGGTGCGGAAGGCGGCGCTCTTGGGTCGGCCCATGGGTTCGCCGACGATGGCGTCGTCCTCCTCGACGCTGTAGTCGGAGTCCATCATCTCCTTGATGGTGCGCAT
>QMME01000076.1 GCA_003647095.1 Deltaproteobacteria bacterium | reverse complement strand
GTGGCCGACGGCTTCGGCAATCCCCCGGCCGTCCCGCCGCCGCCGGCCGATCAGGTGCAGCCTGTGCCGGAACGCATCGAGGTCGACACTCACCCCATCGATTTCTACTTCGGCAAGGGCTTCACCGCCACCCTGGGCGCCCCGGCCGGGGTAGCCGCCAAGACCAAGGGAGAGCCCTGACAAGGTGATGACGGCAAGCGATCGGCAATCCCAGCAACTGGCCCGCAGGATGAGCGACCTGGCCATCGACAAGAAGGCCCAGGACGTCAAGCTGCTCGATGTGCGGCAACTGACAGACTACACCAGCTACCTGTTGCTGCTGACGGCGGGCAACGAGCGCCATGCCCGGGCCCTGGCTGACCACCTGCTGGAGACGTTGCGCCCGGAGAAGATCCGCCCCCTGGGGACCGAGGGCTACGACGGCGGCCAGTGGATACTGCTCGATTTCGGAGACGTGGTGGTCCACATATTCGTGACCGCCACCCGCCTCTACTACGACCTCGACAGCCTCTGGGTCGAGGCCGCCCGCCTGCCGGTGGGTGAAGGCAGTTGACCCGGCCCCTGCGGATGCTGGAGAAGCTGGGCCGGCGGGCCGGCGGGGGTCTGCTGGACATCGTCCTGCCACCGCATTGCGCCGCCTGCGGCGTGTTGCTTCCGGGAGACCACCCGCCGCTGTGCACCACCTGCCGGCAGGCGCTGCTGGAGATAGCGGCAGGCACCTGCCAGCAGTGCGGCCAGCCGGCCGGCGGCCTGCCCTGCCCGGTCTGTGGTTTCCATCCCCGGCCGCTGTGCTGGATAGCCCCGGTGTGGGTCTACGGCGGGCCGCTGGCCGACCTTATCATCGACTTCAAGCGCCGCGGCACCCCGCTGCTGGCCGAATTCTTCGCCCGGCAACTGGCCCGCCGGGCGCGGGAGAACCTCGCCGACGGCAACAACGTCGACCTGCTGGTGCCGGTTCCCCTGCACCCGGCGCGGCTGGCCCGGCGCGGCTTCAACCAGTCGCTGCTGCTGGCACGCCGGGTTGCCCGGCTGCTGGGCCGACCGCTGGCGGCCAACCTCCTGCGACGCCACCGGGACACCCCGGTCCAGGCCGACCTGGCCGGCAGGCGGGCCCGGCGGGAAAACGTCCGGGGAGCCTTCCGGGTATCGCGGCCGCGGCGAGTCGCCGGGAGGCGGCTGTGCCTGGTAGACGACGTGGTAACCACCGGCGCCACCCTGGAGGCCTGCGCCCGGACCTTGCTGGATGCCGGGGCGACATCGGTGGCGGCCCTGGCGCTGGCCCGGCGGCAGTGGCAAAACCCGTAGGGGTCTTCTTGACGGCAACGTACAAACCCCCCTAGTATGGACAGGGAGTGGTACCGGGATGAACAGGATAGCTAGTATCCGGAGGACCGCGATGAAATCTAGCTGGATTGCCATGGTATTGGCCGGCCTGGGCCTGCTGCTGGCCGGCTCGCTGGAAGCCTGCTCTGGGGATCAGACCTCCCCCGACATTCCCCAGGTGAATGACGGTGACGGGGGCAACAACAACGGCGATGGTCTCGTCCTCTGCACCCGGGACGAGGACTGCCCGGCCGGTCAGAGCTGCCAGGACGGCGTCTGCGCCACGGCCGGCTCCTGCAACTGCAACTACGACTGCGACAAGGAGGCCGGTCAGGTGTGCAACCAGGCCACCCACCAGTGCGAGCCCGGCGCCCCTCCCGTCAACTGCCAGTCCGACTGCGACTGCTTCAGCGGCGAAAGCTGCATCAGCAACCAGTGCCGGCCCAGCGGCGGCGACGAGACTCCCTGCAGCGGCGACGAGGACTGTCCTTCCGGCCAAACCTGCCAGGGCGGCCACTGCCTGCCTACCAACTGTTCCACCCGCGAAGACTGCGCCGGCGCCATCTGCCTGATCTGCGTGCAGGGCGAGTGCGTGCCCCCGCCGCCGGTATGCCAGGGCAGCAACGACTGCTGCGTGGGCTACTACTGCAACTTCGGCACCTGCGTGCCGGAAAGCACCGACGAGTGCATCTCCGACTCCGACTGCCAGGATGCCGAGTTTCCCCGCTGCGTGGACGGCAAGTGCGTGCAGGAATGCGTCAACGACATCGACTGCCCGCTGCCGGACCAGGTCTGCGTCGACAACCACTGCGTCACCCCCGGCTGCCAGCCCGAGACCTGTCCCCAGGGCACCTGGTGCGACACCGGCGACGGCCAGTGCAAGCCCGGTTGCGATTCCAACGAGGACTGCACCCCTCCCGAGGCCTGCAACTACGTCACCCACCAGTGCGGCCAGGTGGATTGCTGCGGCGGCTGCCCCGTCGACAAGTACTGCGACACCCTGACCTGCCAGTGCGTGGACATGTGCGGGCCCACCCATCCCTGCCCCAGTGGCTATACCTGCGAGGCCGACGGTCGCTGCTGGTGCACCGAGGGGGCCTGCCCGGCCGGCTCCCACTGCAACACCTCCACCGGCCAGTGCGAGCAGGACACCGTGGAATGCAACTCCAGCGCTGACTGTCCCAGCGGCTGGTACTGCGACACCACCACCAATACCTGCGTGGCCTCCTCGGGAGGCGGCCACGACGGCGATTTCTGCTTCTTCGACGCCCAGTGCGACGCCGCTGCCAACTTCTACTGCGACAACTGCATCTACTGCATCATCTTCGATTCCAGCTACGAGCCCACCTTTACCTGCCGCGAGCAGTGCTCGGTGCTCTTGCCCAACTGCCCCGGCGGCTACGACTGCTACTTCGTCATCCTCAAGTTCATGGGCCTGTGCCTGCCCCCTCCCTGATGAACCAGCAGGGGAGATTGCGAGATGAAAAGATTCCTACGGCAGTTTCTCGTGCTCCTGGCGGCTGCCGCCCTGGCCGGCTGCTCCGGGGGTGATTCCGGCGGCGACGCCGGACCCGACGGTGACGGCGACGATGGCGGCGGCGACCAGGCAGTGTCCTGCGCCTCGGTCAACGACTGCCCCAGCCACCACCTGTGCCTGGAGGGCTTCTGCCGGCCGGGAACCGTCTGCCTCGGCGACGACGACTGCTCCGCCGGCTTCAAGTGCCTGGTGCTCAAGGAAGTGTGCGTGCCGGAAAACCCCTGCAGCAGCGACGAAGACTGCCCGGCGGCCACTCCCCGCTGCCTGACCGACAGCGGCCTGTGCGTGGCCTGCCGGGAAGACGGCGACTGTCCCGGCGAGCAGGTCTGCGCGGACGACTACACCTGCCAGGCCCCGGGGCCCGACTGCACCTCGGATGCCGACTGCACCGGCACCGGCACTCCGCACTGCGATACCACGGCCGGCAAGTGCTACGCCTGCGTAACCGATGCCCACTGCCCGGACCAGGTCTGCGACCCGGCCCTGCACCAGTGCGTCGAGTGCTACCAGGACGGCCACTGTACCACGGCCAATCCCTACTGCCTGGCTGACAGCCACACCTGCGTGGCCTGCCGCGACGACAACGACTGCAGCGGGGGCGAGCGCTGTACCCAGTCGCACCAGTGCAGCAGCGTGGTCTGCTCCGGCGACGACGATTGCTCCGGCTCGGTGGACACCCCCCACTGCAACACGGCCACCCAGGAATGCGTGCAGTGCACCGCGCACGAGCATTGCGGCACCTTCCAGTGGTGCCGCGACTTCATCTGCACACCCGGCTGCCAGACCGACGAGGAGTGCGTGCTCAAGCAGGGCACCGGCTACCACTGCAACACCGACAGCGGCTCCTGCTACTATGCCGAGTGCACCGGCGACGCCGACTGCAGCGATGCCGCCCTCCCCCACTGCCTGGTCAACGACAACCCGTCCCTGAACAAGTGCGTCGAGTGCAGCGACGACAACCACTGCCAGGAGTTCTTCTACTGCAATCCCGTGGACCACGCCTGCGCCCCCCAGCCCTGCTACAGCTACCAGGACCCGGACGCCAAGTGCCGGGAGGTCAACGAGTGCTACATCTGCGACTACGGCTCCGGCAACTGCGCTCCGCCTACCGACCAGGTAGGTTTCACCTGCACCTACCCCGACGGCCCCGAATGCTGTCCCGGCTATAACTGCAACAGCCAGGGCCACTGCGAGTTCGACCTGTTCTGCGACCAGCAGGATCCCACCTGTGCCGAGGGTTATCAGTGCAACTTCAACTACAACCAGTGCGAGTGGGTGTCCTGTTGCGATCCTCCCTGCGGGTCGGGTGAGTTCTGCAACTCCGACTGCGAGTGCGAGTCGGGCTGCCACGAGGCCGGGGAGGAATGCGATCCCATTTCCCAGAATTGCTGTCCGCCGTTGGTATGTAACATCTTCTGGCCGTTCTGCACCGGCGGCTAGCCCGGCGCGTGAGTCTCACCAGCAGCGAAATCGCCGCCGTGGTGCAGGAGCTGCGGGCGGTGCTGGCGGGGGTCCGCCTGGAAAAGGTCTCCGCCCCCGACCGGCGCTCCTGCCTGCTGGCCCTGCGCGGCCGGGGCCGCAACTGGCTGCTGCTGCTGGTGCTGCAGAGGGGACAGCAGCGCCTGCACCTGCTCGAGGAAAAGTCGGCACCGGGTACCGCCCCGCCGGCCTGGGTGATGAAGCTGCGCGCCGAGTTGCAAGGCCGGCGACTGGAACACATCGAGAGCGAAGCGGGCGGGCGCCTGGTGAGCCTGTCGTTCACGGGCCAGGGGGACCAGGCCGGGCGCAGGCTGGAGGTCGAGCTGTTCGGGAGCGGGCGCCTGCTGCTGTGCGATGGTAGCGGGCAGCCGCTGTTTGCCTGCATCGGAACGGCCAGAGCGGCGGACGACCGCCCCCGGCAGGCGGCAAGCGGGCGGGCGCGTCCGGCCGGCAATCGCTTCGGCGAGCCTGACGCCGAAAGCCTCGCCGTCAACCGTCGTGTGGCCCGGTACTACGAAGAAAGACGGCAGCAACACGAGGCGGAGCAGCTGCGGACCAGGCTGGCGGGGGCCCTGGGACGAGTCCGCAAAAAGACGCAACGCCTGGTTGCCAACCTGGAAGGAGACCTGGAGCGGGCAGAGGCAGCCGGGCGCCTGCGCCGCCAGGCGGAGTTGCTCAAGACCCACCTGCCGCGCCTGCAGCGGGGACAGGCACGGGTCGATCTGCCGGATGTGTTCGCCGACGGACAACCGATCGAGGTCGAACTCGACCCGGCACTGTCGCCGGCCGAGAACATGCAGCGCATGTTTACCCGGGCCCGGCGGCTGGAGCGGGCCGCCGCCAGCGCCCGCCAGCGCCTGGACGAGGCCCGCCGCCGGCTGGGTGAGATCGAGACATTGCTCGAGCGGGTACGCCAGACCGACGACGGCGCCGGCCTGGCGGAACTGCTGCCGCAGGTGGAGCGGTTTACACCGCCGCTCCGCGATGGCCGGCGCTCGGCCGACCGGGGCCCGGCCCGGCGCCTTCCCTACCGCTCCTTCCGGTCGGCCTCCGGCAAGACCATCCTGGTTGGCCGCTCCGCTCGTGACAATCACCGGCTCACCTTCGCGCTGGCCCACGGTTCCGACCTCTGGTTGCACGCCCGCGGGCGCCCCGGAGCCCACGTCGTCGTGCGCCTGGGCCGCAACGACGACATCGACGAGTCCACCCTTCTCGACGCCGCCACCCTGGCGGCGCAGTACTCCGGGGAGAAGGATCCCGGCGAGCTGGACATCACCTACACCCGCGTAAAGAACCTCCGCCCCGTGAAGGGCAAGCCCGGACAGGTCTGGGTCTCCCGCGAAAAGACCATTCGCATCCGCATCGAGCCCGATCGCCTGGCCAGGCTGAAAAAATCCAATATAACAAATAGTTAGCCCCAAAAACCCACTGGGCCTGTCCCCGCGGGTTTTACGACAATAACCCTGTAATGACAGCGTCTTACACCAAACACACCCCTGGGCCTGTCCCCCGGGGTATTCTGGTGTCCATGTAGGATAATGTAGTCATTTTTTTGACACCTGATTACATGTAGTACATAATGGATACGGCGGGAAAAGGAGGGAAGGACACCATGGCCAGGAAAAACCGCAAGATAGTCAGGAAAGAACCCCGGCAGCGTCCACAGGTGGAACTGGCGGTGGTTCAGCACCAGCGGGAGGTCACCGGTATCGTCTTCTGCCTGGCGGCGGCGGTGGTGCTGCTGTCGCTGGTGTCGTTCAGTCCGGCCGACCCCATCTTCAGCGGTACCGGCAACCGCTCGGTAAACCTGGTGGGCCTGGTGGGAGCCTACCTGGCCGACAGCCTGCTGGCCGGCCTGGGAATCATGTCCTTCCTGCTGGCCGTGGCCCTGGCCTGGGCAGCCCTGTTCACCTTCGGCTCCACGGCCGCCCGGCCCACCGCCAGGAAGGTCCTGGGAGGGCTGGCCCTGCTGGTGCTGGGAGCCTCTCTGTGCCACCTGGTCCGCGACGGCCAGCCGTTGTGGGGACATCCCCCCGGCGGGCTGCTGGGTGAAGTGTCCGCCGGGCTGCTGGTATCGCTGTTCGCCCGGACCGGCTCCTACCTGGTGCTGTCGGCCGGGGTGCTGGTGGCGCTCATCGAGGTGGCCGGCTTCAGCCCTCGCAACACCGCCCTGGCCGCCGCCCGCCTCGGCTGGCGCGGCCTGCGGGCCTCCGGGCGCCTTTCGCGACAGGGTGCGAGTACGGTCGCGCGCTTCGTTGCCAGCCAGAGCGCGCGTGCCGGCCGGGCCCTGGTCCGCGAAACCCGCGAGCTGGTGGCCAGCTGGCGGGAGCGGGAGGAAGCGGCTTCAACCGACAGCAGCGCGGAGGTTGCCAGCGAACGGGCCGTGGAGGTGGTGCGCCCTCCCCGGCCGGCACCGGCCCGGGAGGAGGCCGATTTCCCCGCGGCCGACGAGATCCCGACCCCCCCGGCCAGCCTGCCCCCGGCCGCTTCGACGGGAAGGGAGCCCGAGGCCGTACCCGGCGCCGACGCCGAGGCACCGGCGGAGGACAAGGGCACCGGCAAGAAAAAGAGCTTCCGGCAGATCAACCGCGACCAGGAGCCGGAAATCGTCATTCCCCGGGTGGAACAGGCCCCCCTGCGCGACGAGCCCCCGGCCCGCGGCAACCGCGGTGGTCACGCTCCCGGAACCCTGGACCTGAGCGATTACCAGCTTCCCAGCATCGAGTTGCTGCAAGTGGAGGAGCAGGGCCAGGCCGAGATAGAGAAGGAGATGCTCCAGGAGTACGCCCGCCGGCTGGAAGAGAAGCTCTCCAACTACGGCGTGGAGGGACGGGTCACCAAGATCATGCCCGGACCGGTGGTCACCATGTACGAGTACGAGCCGGCCGCGGGTGTCAAGGTGGCCAAGATAGCCGGCCTGTCCAACGACCTGGCCCTGGCCCTGGGAGCCATGAGCGTGCGCATCATCGCCCCCATCCCCGGTCGCTCGGTGGTGGGCATCGAGGTGGCCAACAAGGCCCGCCAGACGGTCTACGCCAAGGAGATAATCGGCCACCCCGTCTTCCAGCGCTCCAGGTCCAAGTTGACCCTGGCCCTGGGCAAGAACATCGAGGGCGCTCCCTTCGTAACCGACCTCAACAAGATGCCCCACCTGCTGGTGGCCGGGGCCACCGGTACCGGCAAGAGCGTGGCACTGAACGCCATGATCACCAGCATCCTCTACCGGGCCACCCCGGAAGACGTGCGCTTCATCATGGTGGATCCCAAGGTCCTGGAACTGAGCCTCTACGACGAGATCCCCCACCTGCTGCTGCCGGTGGTGATCGATCCCCGCAAGGCCCAGGCGGCTCTGAACTGGGCTGTCAACGAGATGGAACGGCGCATCCAGCTGCTGCACGCAGCCGGAGTGCGCAACCTCGATGCCTACAACCGCAAGGTCGAACGACTCCGGGGCGGTGTAGCCGACGAGGCCGGCAGTCCAGCCAGCCGGCGCAAGAAGGTCATCGTCATCGACAAGACCGTAGAGGAGCAGCAGGAGTCGTCACCCCCGGTCGAGGCGGATGCCGAGAACGCCGGGGAAGAAGAAGACGACACCCCGGCCTTCGAAAAGCTGCCCCACATCGTCATCGTCATCGACGAGCTGGCCGACCTGATGATGACCTCGGGCCGCGAGGTGGAGACGGCCATCGCCCGTATCGCCCAGAAGGCCCGTGCCGCCGGCATCCACCTCATCGTGGCCACCCAGCGGCCCTCGGTCAACGTCATCACCGGTCTCATCAAGGCCAACCTGCCCGCGCGCATATCCTTCCGGGTGGCCTCCAAGACCGATTCCCGCACCATCCTCGACGCCAACGGCGCCGAGACCCTGCTGGGCAACGGCGACATGCTCTTTCACCCGCCCACCAGCTCGCAACTGCTGCGCATCCACGGGGCCCTGATAACCGAAGAGGAGATTACCCGGGTGGTGGAACACCTCAAGGCCCAGGCCCGCCCCGTCTACGACGAGTCCATCCTCTCCGCCGCCGAGGACGACGAACCGGAAGCCGGGGTGGAGGACGAGGAACAGGACGAGCTGTACGACCTGGCGGTGGCCCTGGTGGCGGAAGCCGGCCAGGCCTCGACCTCCATGGTGCAGCGCAAGCTGCGCATCGGCTACAACCGGGCGGCCCGGCTCATCGAACGCATGGAGCGCGAGGGCATCGTCGGTCCTCCCGACGGTTCCCGCCCCCGCCAGGTGCTGGTACAGAACCACGGCGGCCCCTAGGCGACCGGTCGCGGCGCATTCCTGCAGGGATTTCCTCGAACCGCAGCGACGCCGCCGCAGCGGCAGGGAGGGGGCGCTCCGCCTCCTACTCCCGGGGCGTCAGCCGGTAGCTGACCCCGGCCGCCGCCGGGCAGGACAGGGTCATCGCCCCTTCCAGATCCAGGGCGGCCCGGCAGATGAAGGTGTCGTCGGGGCCGGGCCCGGTGGACAGCTCCAGCTCCAGCCTGGGACTGCTGCCCCGGGAATCGGCGATGCGGATGGCCTTGATGCCCAGTTCCTTGATGGCCGGGGTGACGGGCACCTGGCAGCTTCTGCTCAGGTCGAAGCGCAGGGTACGCTCCTCGCCCACCCCCTGGCGCAGGCGCTCGAGCCGGTAGAGCCTGCCGCGCAGGTCGTCGTAGGCATAGCCCTCGCAACTGTCCAGGCTCTTTTCTCCCAGCATCAGCAGGGGACCGCAGCCGGACAGCAGCCCGGAGAACCCGGCCAGCAGCAGCGGCAGCAGGTTGCGAATCACCGTTCACTCCTCGTCGTAGGAAGCCTCCACCGGTTCCTCCGGCGGAGGGTTGATCATCCGGTCCACCTCGTCGAGGGCCTTGCGGTTACCGGCCAGGCGGTAACCCTCGCGGGCGAATTCCAGCTTGCCCAGCCGGCGGGCGTTGTCGGCCAGTCGTTGCCACTGCTCGTCATCGGCCTCCTCGGCACCGGCACGCAGGATCTTGCGCAGGAGAAAGACATCGCCTTCCTCGATGGCCACCCGGCGCACCTGCTCCAGCCCTTCCCGGTACTCCGCCCGGGCGAAGAAGTCGATGGCGTCCGAGTACCAGCCGGCGGCCAGCTGGCGCTTGCCCACCTCGACGAGCTGCTCGGGGCGGATTTCCTTGCCATGCAACATGGCCTGCTTTTCCTTGTAATGTGGCAGCTCTTCCTTGCCAGCCATGACCTCACCTCCAGGGAGCCATTAACACCTTTTTGGGGATGTCGCGCAAGGGAGTAAAAACACATGACCGGGGCCAGCGCCTGCGCTAGGATTCCCGGCACCATGACAGAACTGGCCATCAGCACCAGCAACCTGGGCAAGAACTTCGGCCGCCGCCGGGCCGTGCAGCAGCTCGGCCTGCGGGTGGCAGCGGGTACCTTCTACGGGCTGGTCGGCCCCAACGGCGCCGGCAAGACCACCACCATCGGCATGCTCACCGGAGTGCTGCGCCCCAGCAGCGGCCAGGTGCACCTGCTGGGCCGGCCGCTCGATCCCGACGATCCCTGGTTCAAGCGCCAGACCGGGGTGGTGGCCGAGCAACCGGCACTGTTCAGCCGCCTGCGCGGCCAGGAACAGCTCATGCTCAGTGCCCGCCTGTTCGGCCTGCCGGCCGACGAGGCGGCCCGTCGCACCCGGCAGCTGCTGCAGCTGGTGGGGCTGGAGGCGGACGCCCGCACCCTGGTGGCCGACTACTCGCGGGGCATGCGCAAGAAGCTGGCCATGGCCTGCGCCCTGGTACATGCCCCGCGCCTGCTGTTCCTCGACGAGCCTTTCGAGGGAGTGGACGCGCTCAGTTCCCAGACCCTGCGCCGGGTACTGGGCGCCCTGTGCGGTCGCGGGGCCACGGTACTGCTGACCACCCACATCCTCGAGGTGGCCGAGAAGCTGTGCCAGCGGGTGGGCATCATCGCCGCCGGCCGGCTGGTGGCCGAACACGACATGGCCGAGCTGCGCGCCCGGGGCTCCAGCCTGCAGCAGGAGTTCGTGCGGGCCGTGGGCGCCGAACCAGATGACCTGGAACTGCCCGCCTGGCTGTGCGGGGAGAACCGCTGACATGAGCCCGGCACCGGGACGACTGGAAACCGCCGGCCTGCTGCTGCGCTTGCGCTTCACCCTGTTTCTGCGGGGCCGGCGTGGCCGTGGTTGGCTGGGAGCGGGGCTGGCCGCGCTGCTGGCCCTGGCCCTGTCGCTGCTCCTGGCCGCGGCCGTTTACCAGCTGCTTACCCGCGTCCCGGGCATTCGCACGGAACCCCTGTGGACGGCCTTTTCCCTGGCATTGCTGAGCTTCCTGCTGGGCGTCTTCTGGATCCTCTGGCCGGTGGTGGCCGCCCACATCGACGAATCCAGCGAACTGCGCCGCTTCCAGCCCTTCCCCGTGCGCCCGGGGCGGCTGTACCTGGTGCACACCCTGGTGGCCCTGGTGGAGCCGGCGGCCTTGTTCTTCTACCCGCTGCTGGCCGGCCTGGGCCTGGGGGTGTACACGCTGCTGGGAGGGACGGCGCCCTTGCTGGTCGTCTGCCTGCTGGCCTTTGCCTGGATGAACGTGGCCGGGGGCCGCTTCATGCAGAACCTGTTTCTCAACCTGATGTCGTCGCGGCGCTCGGGGGAGATGCTGGCCGGCGGGTTCCTGCTGCTGCTGGGACTGGCGGCGCTGTTGCCACCGGTGGACGTATCCTGGTTGACCGACCGCCTGCAGGGCATCTCCTCCTCGCCCCGTGATTTGAACCTGCTGCTGCATACCACCCGGGCCCTGGCCCGCACCCCGCCGGGTTGGCTGGCGGTGGGACTGACGGCGGCAGCCGCCGGCCTGACCGGCCGGGCGCTGGCGGCCGCGGCCCTGATGGTGGTGGCCGGGGCGCTGGCCTGGGTGCTGGGGCTGCTGCTGCTCAAGCGCTACAGCCGGGGCGGGCGCGGCTGGCAACTGTTACCCGCCCGGCGGCCTTCCACCCGCCTGCGGCCCGGCCGCTTCGCCGGGCCCATCACCCTGTTGTTGATGCGCCTGGAGCTGGGCCGGCTGCTGGGCAACCCCAAGGCCCGGCTCACCTTCGCGGTGCCCTTTTTCCTGCTCATCCTGCTCAAGATCCTGGGCGGGGTGGAGCTGGCCCGCTACCTGTGGGGTTCATCCTGGGCCGCCCTGCTGTGGACGGTGCTGGGTGCCTACCAGTTGGCGGTTTTCGCCGGCCAGTTCCTGGTCAACGGCTTCGGCTACGACGGCCCGGCGGTGCGCCTGCTGTTGCTGCAGCCGCTGCCGCTCCGCCGCTGGCTGTGCGGGCGCAACCTGGCCCAGGCAGCCTTCGCCCTGTTGCAGTTTGCCGGCCTGGGGATACTGGTGCTGCTCATGCCCGGCGCCGGTGGCCGGGCGCTGGTCCTGCCGCTGGCCGGTTTTCCCTTCGCCCTGTTTCTCTGCCTGGCCGCCGGCAACCGCCTGTCGATTCTCCACCCGCGCCGCTTCCACTTCGACCTGTCCCGGCGTGACCGGCCCCCGGCCGGCGCCAGCGCCGCCATGCTGGCGCTGCTGGCCGGCTGCGGCCTGGTGGTGGCGGCCATGCTGGTACTGGCCGGGGGCAGCTGGACGCGGGCCGGGCTGCTGCTGGCACCCCTGCCCGTGCTGGGCCTGGGCCTGTGGCTGGCCAGCCTGCCCGCCTCGGCCCGGCTGCTTCACCGGCAGCGGGAACGCCTCCTTCACGAACTGGTCAGCGACTAGAACACCGGCAAGGAGCGGCGCGCCTGCTCGTACTCGGCCATCATGCGTTCGATGACCTCGGCACAGCTGGGCAGGTCTTCGATCATGGCCGTCACCTGGCCGATCTCCAGCACCCCCTCGGTGAGGTCACCCTCGAACATGCCCCGCCGCGGCCGGCCCTCGCCGAGGATCTCCAGCAGCTCTTCGCCGCTGGCACCGCGCGCCTCGGCGGCGATGATGCGCTCGCGGAAGGGATTGTTCATCATGCGCACGGGGATCTTCTTCTTGAGCACCACCAGGGTGGCATCGGAGCCGGCCTGCAGGCAGAAGTTCTTGAAGTTCTCGTGGGCCGAGCTTTCCCGGGTGAGCGCGAAACGGGTGCCCAGCTGCACCCCCTCCGCCCCCAGGGCGAAGGCGGCCGCCAGCTGCCGGCCGGTGGCGATACCGCCGGCGGCCAGCACCGGGACGTCGACCAGGCGGGCGGCGTGGGCGGTCAACACCATGGTGGTCAGCTCCTCCCGGCCGTTGTGCCCGCCGGCCTCGAACCCCTCGGCTACCACGCCGTCCACACCGGCCTGCTGGCACTTGACCGCCTGCTCGGGAGTGCTCACCACGTGGAAGACCCGGGCGCCGTTGTCCTTGAAGGTGGCGGTGTGGCGCTTGGGGGAACCGGCCGAGATGAACACCGCCGGTACTCGCTCCTCCAGCGCCACCTGGATCAGGCCCGGGGCCTGGCGGAAGGTGAGCGGGATGTTCACCCCCACCGGCCTGTCGGTGAGCGTGCGCGCCTTGCGGATGTGTTGCCGGAACAGCTCCGGTTCCATGGAGCCACCGCCCACCAGGCCCAGCCCGCCGGCCGCGCTCACCGCCGCCGCCAGCCTGGCCCCGGAACACCAGGCCATGCCGCCCTGGATGATGGGGTAGTCGATTCCCAG
>QMME01000075.1 GCA_003647095.1 Deltaproteobacteria bacterium | reverse complement strand
GTTCTTGCCGATGGAGCAGCCGCCGAAGCCGTCGTCGCGATCGCTGACGCACTCGATGACACAGTCGGCACTGGTCTGGCAGGGGGTCTTCTTGTTCACACAGGTGTTGGGAGGGCCGGATATCCCAAAGGTGTCGCAGGTGTCCAGAGGACAGGCGTTCTTGGTGGCGTGGCAGGGACAGTAGCCGGTGTCTTCCTCGGCGCTCTTCCAGCAGGGCACGCCCGGCGGGCAGTCGGCATCGGTCTGGCACTGGTCGCTGGGCTTGATGACCACGATGTCTCCGCAGGAGAATCCCGAGGGGCAGCGCTCGTTGGTCGAGCAGTCCACGGCGCAGTATTCGGTCTTGCCGGAACCACTGGTAAAGGGATCGTTTTCGTAGGGGTAGATCAGGCAGCGGTTGGTGGCTCCACCGCACTGGTTCCAGTCCAGCGACTGGCCGTCGCAGGGCTTGCAGTAGGGAGTGTCCTGGCTGTAGGCGGTCTGGCAGTTGCCGCTCTGGCAGTACTCGGCAAAGGCGCAGAACTCGTCGTCCTGGCAGTTGCAGGGCTGGCACTGGTTGCCCACGCAGCACTCGTCGAGGGGGCAGTCGTAGCTCTGGCTGCAGCCGGCGATGCAGGCGTTCTGGCGGCAGATCTGTCCCAGGGGGCACTGCCGGTCGGAGGTGCAGGTGCCGTTGGGAATGCAGGTCTGGGTGGTCAGGTCGCAGAAGCTGTCGGCGACATCTTCACAGTCCGAGTTGTCGTAGCAACCCGGCCGCGGCTGGCAGTAGCCGGAGGCGTTGCACACCTCGTCGGACCGGCAACCGGCGTTGTTGACATAGTCGCACAGGCACTCTCCCGAGTCGGTGTCGCACAGCTTGCCGGCCGGGCAGTCGTCGTTGGAGGTACACACCGCCAGCGGCTGGCAATAGCCCTTGGGATTGCAGAACTCGCCCTGCTCGCAGGCCCCGTCGGCCTTGCAGAAGCACTCGCCGATCTTGGTCTCCTGGTTGATACGGCAGAACCAGTCGCTGGCATCACCGCAGTCGGAGTCGAGGATGCAACCGGCCTTCTTCTGGCAGCTGCCCGAGGAATTGCAGTACTCGTCGCTGGCACAGGCCTGGTCGTTGACGCACAGGCAATTGCCCTTGCCGCTGGACTCCATCTGGCAGCGGAAGTTCTCCCCGCAGTCGGCGTCGGTGCGGCAACCGATTATCTTCTGGCAGAACCCCTGGCCGTTGCAGAACTCGTCTTCTCCGCAGGCCTCGTCGTTCTGGCACAGGCACTGGTGCTCGATGCACTTGAAGCCGCTGTCGCAATCGGAGTTGGAGGAACAGACCCCCTGGATCTCCTCGCCCGCGCAGGCCGTCAGCAGCACTGCCAGCGGCAGCATCACCAGCGGCAGTATCTTCAGGAATTTCTTGGCACGTGTCATGATCTGGTCTCCTCTCACCCGACCGCCTCAACCACCGACGGTGTAGCTCACCGTCACCACGCTGTTCAGCGGCGGCCAGTCGATCTTCTCGAAGGAGATGGAATTGGTGTACGGCGCCGGCTCGCCGGGGCCGTAGTATATGTAGCCGGCCTGGCCGCTGCCCTCGTCGTTGCGGGGAACCACCTGCGGCGTGGCCGGGCCCGTGCCGTCGGCATCCAGGGTCACCTGCAGGCTGCTTTCCACGGGAACCTGGCTGAGCGGAAACAGCCACACCAGGTTGGAATAGGTTACCCGCAGCTCCGAGCCGTAGGGAGGCACGTAGTTGCCCTGGAAGAGCACGCTGTTGGACTCCGAGTGATACATCCAGCCGGTGGCGGCATCCTGGTAGATGAGCCGCCAGCCGCTGCCGTCCTGCAGATCCACCTCCACCTTCAGGGTCTCGGGGTTCTCCACCGCGTGGCTCAGGGCGAAGGCCCGCTGCAGGTCGGAGTAGGAGATCTCGATGTAGGCACCCATGGGCGGGACGTAGTCGCCGATGAAGACCACGGCGTTGTTGTCGGCATCGTACCACCAGTCCTGGTTCTCGGTCTTCTCCTCGGCGGGCTGTGGACCGTCGCCGTCCGGGTCGACGGTGACCACGATGGTGGAACGGTCACCCCGGCCGGACAGCGGAAAGACATTGTCCACGTTGGAGTACTCCACCTCGATGAGGGCCTGTGGCGGAGGCACGTAGTCGACGAAGAACAGCGCGTTTTCACCCAGGTCGATACGCCAGTTGCGGCTGATGGGGTTGGAGCAGTCGGGGGAGCACTCGGGGATGTCGACGAAGCCCCCCGGGCCGTCGCCGTCCTCGTCCACCCGCACGCTGACCGCCCCGGGATCGGGCTCGCGGGAGAGCAGGAACTTGCGACTGAGCCCGGCCACGGTCAGCCCCAGCTGTTCCAGGGTGACGCTGAAATCGTCGGCGCAGATGGAAGCCGAGGTGCCACCAAGCTGTTCCACCAGGGTGTGGTAGGCCTCCCCGGGAGCGGCCTGGCCGCCGGCGCCGCTGCAGCCGTCGGGCACGTCACCGACGATGGCCGCCACGATCACCCGGCGCTCGTTACCCACGCCCTTGAAGGCACTGAAGAAGCGCACGTAGTAGTTGATGTCGCCGTAGGAGTGATCGTCCTCGTCGGAGACGAAGACTACCGCCAACGAGGCATCGGGCCGCAGGAAACCGGCGTTGGCGCCGCTCGCCAGCGGTTCGCTAACCGCCTCGTGGGCGGCCAGGATGCCCATCTCGAAGCCGCCACCCGAGACACCCACGTGCACGTTGCTGGAAAAGGCACCCTCGGGATCGGCGACGTTGCGGTCGATGATCCTGGGGTTGCCCAGCAACTGGCCGCAGTGGCCGGCGTTGGCACAGCTGCCGTCGGGGTTTTCCATCATGTCGGTGGAAATCACCCCGATGTGGTAGTCGATGAGGCTCTGGTCGATGTAGGCCATGAAGCTGGAGAAGTTGGCCGCCAGGTTGTCCTGTTCCTCTTGCATGGAGGCCGAGTTGTCGATCACCCAGAGGATGTCGATCTGGGCCGAGGCCTTCTGCTCGAAGCTGTCCACCTGGTGGAAGCCGGTCTGCTCGAAGGCGTCCACGGTGGCGGTGCCTTCCTGGGAGAAGAAATCGACCACCTCGTCGCCTTCCTGGACGAAGCTGTCCACCTGGGTCTTGCGGCCCACCAGCCTGGTGTCGCTGCAGGCGGCGGCCAGCAGGCAGGCCAGCAGGCCCACGAGTGCCACTACTTCAGTCACGCGCTTCATCTTTTGCTCCTTCCGCTCTTCAGGGAACCGAACATATCTAGCAGGTTTCCTCCGTTCTTGGCAACCCCATATTGCCTGTCCCCCCTTGAAAATACCCAGTTTCCTGCGCGGGGTCGCACCGGACGCATGCTCGCCGCCGGAAAAGCTGGTTGACACCTGTGCTGGCTGTGGTACGCCTGTCTGGCGGAAAGCACACGCGGCCATCATGGGTGATGCTAGTCGACAGAGCCCGGGAGGTGCCCGGTCCGGTCCCGGTGGACGGGAGAGCCTGTTTGCGCGGGCGGCGGCGCTGCTGCGCCAGGCCCGCCTCCAGCCGTCTGCGGACAAGCACCGGCAAATCAGCGGCCTGGTAGAGGAGCTGGAGCAGCTGCTCCTGGAACGGCCCGATTCGGTGCCGGCCCTGCGCCTGCTGGCCGAAAGCTACCAGCTGCTGGATCAGCCGCAGGCGGCCCGGCAGGTCATTCGCCTGGCCGAGGGCATCGACCCCTGGAACATCGACCTGCTGATCATCTCCGAGGCCCTGGCCGGGCGGGAAGGGCCCGACCCCTTGCCGGCCCGCCGCCAGTCGGACGCAGCCGAGGAATGGGTGGTCGATCCGCTCATCCTGAGCGAGCGGGCCAAGAGCGCCCTGCAGCTCGGCTACCTGGAACGTGCCTATTCCCTGGCCAAGCTCACCCTGCGCCTGCAACCGGAGCGGCTGGCCTTCATGCTCGACGTGTTGACCATCGGCACCGCCTTCGACCCGCAACGGGTCCTGGCCGAGCTGGAGTTGCTGCAGACCGGCGAGGCGGCCCCCGACTCGGTATTCCTGGCCCTGGGTTCCACCTGTAACGTGCTGGGGCAATACCAGCAGGCCCGGGAGTGGTTGAGCCGGGGCATCTCCCGCAACCCCGACGACAACTACCTCAAGGCCATGCTCTACAACGAGCTGGCCTACGTCCTGGTAAAGCTGTCCGAGCAGCTCGAGCTGGCGGTGCGCCTGGCCCGCCGGGCCCTGGAGATCTTCCCCGACAAGAAGCAAAACGGCTTCATTCGCGACACCCTGGGAGCCGCCTACCTGAAGAAAAACGACATCCCCAAGGCACGACGAAACCTGCTGGAGGCGGTCAGCAAGGATCCCTCCCCCATTCCCCGCCTGCACCTGGCCCTGGCCCTGCTGCACGGCGGCGATGCCGGCGGGGCCCTGGAGCAGTTGACCCACATCGCCGCGGCCCGGCCTTCCATAGATTCCCCCCACCTGGAGGAAAACCACATCCGCCAGCGGGTACAGACACACATCAAGCACATCGAACGGCTGCTGCGACTGGGCGGCCCGGCCGAGATCGCGGACGTGCTGGAAATCCTCGACGGACTGCTGTAGTAGCGAGAAGGCGGCACACGGACGGGAGGCAGATCATGGCGTCGACCAAGAAAAGCACCGGAAAGAAGAAGGCGGGCGGGAAAACCGGCACGGACACCGGCAAGCAAGAGAAAGAAAAGGGCAGCCCCGGCCAGGACCCGGCCAGCGGCGAGGTGGCCCTGCTCGAACTGGCGGAAATGGCCCGGCTGCTGCGCATCTCCCCCCTGCAGCTGCGGCGCATGGTGCAATCGGGACAGGTGCCCGGGGTGAAGGTGGAAGGCCGCTGGTTGTTCAACCGCGACCTGGTGCACCAGGCCATGCGACGCCGCTCGCAAGGTCGCTGAGACTCACGCCCGCAGCAGCAGCACCAGCAGTAGTACCACCAGCAGCAGCATCGCCGCCGGCCCCAGCAGCCAGCGCAACAGGCGCCGGCCGGCCGGAACCGGCTGGGCCGCGCAGGCGGGACAGACCGCCAGGGGGCGGCTCAGGCCGGGCACCAGCCGGGCGCAGTCCGCGCACAGCCAGGCGTGGCAACGGGCGCACTGTCCCTGGGCCGGACGCCCGCAGACGGAACAAGGGGGAGGTCCGCCGGAGACTGGTTGCAGGCCGGGCATGGGAGATCAGGAAGGATACTCGAGAAACAGCCGGCCCCAGGGCTGCTGTCGCCAGACCCGGCGGGCCAGGCGCCGGCCCCGCAACGGCCACCACACGTAGTCGTGGTAGACGTACGAACCCAGTACGAAGGCGTACACCAGCGGAGTGTGAAACATCAACCGCTGCAGCACCTTGAGCGGGCTGAACCACAGGGCGTCACCCACCCGGCTGGCCAGGTTGTCGCCGACCGTGAACGAGAAATGCAGCTCGGAAATGTCGTCGCCGACGATGTCTATCTCCTGCAGCCGCCCCACTCCCAGCCCCCGTTCGTGCGCCAGGCGGATGTAGTCCAGCTGCATGGGTTCGAAGCCCATGATGCTGGCGGCCACGGCGTCGATGGCCACCGAGTCGGCCGAGGCCAGCAGCAAGTCGGCGGGCACCGGGGTCATGGTCCGCGGACCCGGTCCGCTGCCGGCGATGGTTCCGTCCATGACCGCGAAGATGCCGCTGTGGATCTCCTTCTGGATGGCCAGCAGGTCGACCAGCGTCTGGTGGATCACCGAGTGGGTGTAGTGACGCTTTGTGCCCAGCAGTCCTCCGAAGGCGTTTTTCATGGCCCCGGTGGTGGTGGTGTAGATGTGCGTTTTCATGGTGGGCAGGTGCACGATGTTCTTGCCCGGGAAGAAATCGGGTATGCGGATTCCGCGGGGGTAGATCTTGTCGAGCACCAGCATGGGAGCGCGGGGTTCGTACAGCTGCCAGCCCATGTCGGCGGGGCGGAAGTTGTACCGCACCGGTATCTGGTACTTGTCGAGCACCCCGCGCAGCCGGCACAGGCGCTCGCCCCGTTGCGGGTTGGTTACCACGGTGTTGTTGCCCACGCATACCAGCGAGCGATGCCCGCTTCGTTGCAGGGCCCTGATCACTCCCTCCAGCTGCCAGGGAGTGGTGTTGGCGCCGGGGTGGGGCAGGTGCCAGGAGATGTTTTCCTTGAGGATGGTGGTCTTGCCGGCGGGCAGGGCCTGGTTCATGCCGGCCAGTTCGCACAGGCGCTCGATGTCGTCCAGCACCCGCTCGGGCGATGAGCGGATCACGGCGACCGTGGACCTGGTGGACATGGGACTTTCCCGGCAACTAGCGGGTGCGGTAGATGATACGGCCCCGGCTGGGATCATAGGGAGAGAAGGCCACCCGCACCTTGTCTCCCAGCACGATCCTGATGTAGTGCTTGCGCATCTTGCCGCAAACGTAGGCCAGCACCAGCGGCCCCCCTTCCAGCTCGACCCGGTACATGCCACCCGGAAGGACTTCCTTCACCGTACCTTCGACTTCAAACGATTCCGCTTCCTCGCGCTTTTTCCGCACCTGCAAACCTTCCGTTGGTTGTCATGAACCTGAGGCTTCGAGGCCGCCAGGGGCCTACATCCTACACGGCCGGTGCCAGTTGTCAAGCCCGCTGACGATAAAGGTCGGTCCCGCCCCGCGGGGGCCACGAAGTTGACAGCCCCGGCACACCGGGGCTAGTCTTCTAACAGTTGCACGAACAGGGGTGTGGACCATGAAAAGATCCGTTTTACTCAGTTTGCCGTTGCTGTTGTGGGGAGGATTGCTGCTCGCTCCGGCACCGGTCCGGGCCCAGGCGGTGCCGGCAGCATTGCGGGGCAGGGTCTTTACCAGCCCCCAGCCGATAGAGATACCGTCATCGGCCCGGGGAATGTTACGCAAGCTCAAGCGCCAGGATCGCGTCCTGTTCAAGCGAGATGCCGAGGGCCGGTGGACCATCCACTTCGTGGCCTTCTTCCGCAAGCCGCTGCCAGTGGAGCAGATGGGAATCGTGGTGCTCGACCCCAAGCAGGAGGCGGTGGCGGTGGCCGAGGTGGCCGGCCAGAAGGGACAGACATCCCTGGCCACGCAGATCACGGTGGATTCCACCGAGGCTCCGGGCAAGAAGCACCTGCTGCGGGTGTACTACGCCAAGAAGGGCAAACCGATCGTCCTGGCAGAGAAGAAGATCGTCCTCAAGTAGCTCCCACGCCGAAGGCCATTTTCAGGAAAACGGCCGCGGTCGTGGTACACCTGCGCCGGGGACCATTTTCGAAGCATAGACAGAAGAGATCGCGGCCGAGGTGGGAAATCCAGATCTCGCCGCAACCTCACCCGACATACTGCGGATTTCCCAGATCGGCCGTCGAGATCAAGGAGGTGCGAGAAAATGGCCGCAGTCGTAGTACACCTACGTCGAGGACCATTTTCGAAGCACCGACGAAGAGATCGCGGCCGAGGTGGGAAATCCAGATAAAGGGAGGCGGGAAGGAGCCCCGCCGGACTCCTTCCCCCGGGGTTGGCCTCCGGTCTCCCAGACTGCTCAGGCTTTCTGCGCCGGGCGGCGCCGGGAGCGGCTCCGACCGGTCAGCTTGCGAATCTCGTCGCGCAGCTTGTTGATCTTGCGGGTCACCGACTTGATATCGGCCTTGGTGGCCACGCCCACGGTGGCGAAGGCCTTGCTGCCCATCTCGCTGGAGAACTTCTCCACCTTCTTGCGGATGGGAGTAAGTCGGGTGTCGATGTTGTTCTCCAGCAGCTGGCGCAGGTGCTGGACCTGCTGCTCGACCTTCTTCACGGTCTCGGCCTGTACCATCTTCTGGTAGGTACCCGCCAGCCGATCGCGTGCCTTGCCCTCGATCTCGTTGAATCGCTTCTGGGCGGTGTCCATCCACTGGCGCATGGTCTGCGGCATCTCTTTCGTTACCTGCATGTCCAACCTCCTTTTCGCCTGCCGCCTCCGTACACCGGGGCGGCCGGTTTTCAGCTCTGGTCTTGTATAACCTTTCATGACCGCAACATAACGCGTCGCGTTAGAGGTGTCAAGAAAAAATGACGCGGTGGGCCAAAAAAATACTTGTACCGTTTCGGTCATGTATCTTGCAGCCGGGGTGGTGCTACATATGTTATGATGGTAGTGTCTGACGGGAGGTTCGACATGAAAGCGTTATCATTGGCCACGGCCGTGATCTCCACGGCGATGTTGCTGCCACCACCCGTGCTGGCCGGCGAGACGGTGGCTTCGCAGTACCGGCTCAACTTCGACAGAGACGTGTGTACCGCCATGGACATGGCGGCGCGTTTCCTGGTTGATACCAGCCGACCGGCCGGCACCCACGGAGGACCGGCCTGGCCCTGGCAAGTCGACGAAGGCCCCCGGGCCGACAACGTCGCCGGCCTGGCTGCCCTGGCGCTGCTCGAGGCCTATCGCACCTCGGGCAACCCGGCCTACCTGGCCGTGGCCCGGCGTCACGGAGACAACCTGGTCCGCGCCTCGTCGAGGTGGTCGGCCGACAACCTGCCCTACAAGGCCGACCTCGAGCTGCTGGCGCAGCTGTAGCGACAGACCGGCAAGGAGATCTACGGCCGGACCGCGCGCCTGGGCATGAAGGCGATACTGTCGCGCAGCCCCACCGGCGCCGACGAGGTGAGGCGCATCTGGCGGGGCCGGCAGGCGTCGGCACCCGCCCTGCTCGGCTTCGACGTGGCCCTGGCCATCCGGGCCGCCCAGGTAAACGGTTACCGGAGCTACGCCTACCAGCTGGCGGACGCGGTCCTGGCCAGTCTGCAGCAATGGTATCGGCCCGACCGCGACACCCGCTTCAGCCTGGTGTCGGCCGCCAGCCTGGCCGAGGCCCTGCGCAGGCTCGATGCCGGGCATTACCGCGGGATCGGCGATCGCTTCCGTGCCGCTCTGCTGCGTCACCAGCAGGTCAACGGCTCCTGGCAGGCCAACGAGACCCAGCCCAGCGCCTATGCCGCCCTGGCGCTGGCCGCGGGTACACCCCGCGAGCGCGAGGCCTTCCGCCGGGGCATCGAGTGGCTCAAGTCAACCATGCTCAGGCGCGGCGGCTTCGCCCTCTACAACGACTACATGCCCGAGCCCTTCGTGGGCCGGATCATCTCCGAGGTCCACGCCGAGGCCCTGCAGGCGCTGAGCCTGGCCTGCCGGCTGCGCTGAGAACGAGGATCCCGACGGTGCGCTGGTTCATCTGCCTACTGCTGTCGGTGGACACCCACCTGCTGGCGCTGGCCGGCCTGTCCCTTTCCGGCCCCGCCCGCCCGGAGGAAACACCACCGTTGCAGGTGAGCCTGCTGCACCTGGCCGCTCCCGCCGCCCGGACGGGCACTGCCGCGCCGGAGACCGGGCGCGCCCGGCGGCCCGACCGGCCTGCCCGACCCCGGGCCGCCGGAGCCCGGGTAACCATGAAGGTCACCCTGGCGAAACCTCCCGCGCCCGGTCACCGGCAACTGACGGCGGCGGTGCCGGCCCGCTGCCGACCCGACGCCCCCCCGAGCCGGCTGGCACGACGGCCGCCGCCCGACCCCGGCATGACTCCCCGCAACCACGTGGCCTCCGTTTCCGACCCCGAGGGCAACCACTCACATCCAGCCCCCGGCCCGCCGGCGGATCCCGCAGATGACCGCCCGGGCGGAGACACCCGTCCGCTGCTCGAGATTATCCAGGCTCGCATCGATGCCGTCGCCCCCCTGGTGCTGGCCGCCAGTCGGCCCTGTCCCCGGGCCCGGGGTCGGGCGCGGGTGCTGTTTATCGTTTCCCCGGCCGGATACCACCGCCGCCACCGTGTCGCCGGCATCGATCCCGGAGACTGCCGGGATGAACGCATCGAGGCCATCATCCACCTGGCCGAACCGTACCCCTACCTGGCCGGCTGGATACCGGTGTCGGTGCCGCTGGCGCTCTGACCCACCCGCCGCAGCCGCCTCCACAACACCACCGCCAACAACAGCAGGCCCAGCGACACCACCTGGCTGGTGGAAAGCAGCTCCGGGCGCTGATCGCCGAACAGATCGATCCAGGCCAGCATGCCCCGCTCCACATCACCGCGAAACATCTCGGTGAGAAACCGCCACAGCGGGTAGGCCACCAGCCAGGCCACCAGCAACTGTCCGTGCCACCGCTTGTGCCGGCGCAGCAGCAGCAGCAGGAAAAAGATCATCAGCTCGCCGAAGCCGTCGTAGAGGGGTGTCGGGTGCAGCGGTACTCCCAACAGGTGGGAGCGGGCCACCACCGTGTGCGGCGCGGTATATATGGCCCCGAACAGGTGGGAACCACTGCCGCTGCCGTGGCAGCAGCCGGCCGAGAAACAGCCCAGCCGGCCGAAGAAGTGTCCCAGGGCCACCGAGGGAATGACCACGTCGGCAATGCGGAAGAAGCCGACACCCCGGCGCTGGCAGAAATACCAGGAGGCGGCCACGGCCCCGATGAACCCGCCGTAGAACACCAGTCCTCCCGTCCACACCTTGAGCAGGGCCAGCGGATCGGCGACGTACTCGGGCAGGTTGACCAGGATGTACAGCAGGCGGCTGCCTACCAGGGCCGCCACCAGAATCCAGAAGGCCAGGTCGAGGACGAGGTTGGCGTCGATGAACTCGCGCCGGGCCTGCCGGGCGGCTACCACGATGGCCATGACGAAACCCAGGGCCACCAGCACCCCGTAGGTATGCAACTCGAACCGGTAGCCGGGACCGGCCAGGGCCACCGCGGTGCGGGCGGCCGCGTAGAGGACCAGCACGCCGGCCGCTCCGCGCCAGGCAAAGCCGGGGCGACGCCGGCGCCACCACAGCCAGGCACCGGCCAGCAGCACCGTCAGTACTCCCTCCACCCAGCCGAAGCGAGCCAACCAGTCGGGAAAGCGAAAGGACAGCAGTACGGGAAACATGCCGCAACCGCCCGGGTAAGGCCGGCGGCCGCTTCCGGGCTAGCCGGAAGCGTCGTCGACGGGTTCGTCGTCGCCGGCGGGCCGCGAGCGCCGTTCCAGGAAGATCATCTCCACCAGCACCAGCGCCACTCCCACGCTGAGGGCGGCATCGGCCACGTTGAAGGTGGGCCAATGTCTTTCCCGGCCGCCGATATCAAGGTACCAGTCGATGAAATCCACCACCTGGCCCTGGCGCAGGCGATCCACCAGGTTGCCCGCGGCTCCGGCCAGGATCAGCGAGGCCGCCACCGGCAGCAGCCGCTTGCCGGACTCGATGCGCTTTATGAACCACAGCAGAAACCCCATGGCCAGCAGGGCGATGGTTACGAACAGCGGCGTGCGCACGCTGGCCGAGACGTTGCGCAGCAGGCCCCAGGCCGCCCCCGGGTTCTCGGCGTACTTGAGACGAAAGAAGCCGTCGATGACGGTCAGGTAGCGCTCGCCGGGCTGGGCACGCAGTTGCAACGGCCGCAGGTGCTCGACGGCCAGGTGCTTGGTGTACAGGTCCAGCCCCAGCACCACCGGAAACACCACCAGCAGGATGAGGTACTTGACCGGCAGGCGACCCGGGCGGTCGCCGCTGGCGTTACCCTCGCTCACGACCGTTCCTCCAACCGAGTCATCACCCGGGCACAGGCGGGACAGATGTCGGGCCAGGCGGTATCGCTGCCGATACCCGGGCGCCGGTTCCAGCAACGGGGACACTTGGGCAAGCGTGAAGCCTCGACGGCCACCGCCAGGCCGGCCAGGTCCTGGGCCTCGACCATTCCCGCGCTCTTTTCGGCAACCAGCTCCAGCTCTCCCACCTTGAGCAGTCCCGCCAGCTCGTCGCCGAAGGAGTGCAGTTGCCGGGCGTCGTCATCACCGGCGTGCAGCAGCACCCGGGCATCCAGTCCCGAGCGTACCCGCCCGTCCTTCACGGCCACGTCCAGCACCCGGTGCACCTCGGCCCGCACCTTGCGCAACCAGCTCCAGCGTTGCAGCAGTTGCTCGTCGCCTTCCTCGGCCCGCCCCTGCGGCAGGCGAGCCAGGTGTACCGAGTCGGGGCGCTGGGGATCGGCGGGCAGGTGTCCCCAGGCCTCCTCGGCGGTGAAGGAAAGCACCGGCGCCAGCATGGCCAGCAGCTGCCGGCCCACCTGGTAGAGCACGCCCTGGGCACAGCGGCGCCCGGGATCGGCGGGGTGGGACACGTAGAGACGGTCTTTGACCAGGTCCAGGTAGAAGGCGCTCAAGTCCACGGTACAGAAATCGAGCAACTGGTGATGAATGGCGTGGAACTGGTACTGCTCGTAGGCGGCCCAGACCTTGCGGGCCCGCTCCCGCAGGCGGGCCAGCATCCAGCGATCCACCTCGGGCATGTCCGCGGGGAAGGCAAAGCCGGCCGGGGTGAAGTCGGCCAGGTTGCCCAGGATGAAGCGCAGGGTGTTCCTGATCTTGCGATAGGCATCGCCGATGGGCTCGAGCAGCTGGCGCGAGAAGGCGATGTCGGCGGTGTAGTCGACCGAGGAAAGCAGCAGGCGCAACACGTCGGCGCCGTACTTGTCGATCACCTCCTCGGGGGATACCACGTTGCCCAGCGACTTGCTCATCTTCTTGGAAGACTCGTCGAGGATGAGTCCGTGGGTCAGCACCTGGCGGTAGGGAGCGCGGCCCCGGGTGGCCACGGCATTGAGCAGCGACACCTGGAACCAGCCCCGGTGCTGATCGGTGGCCTCCAGGTAGAGATCGCAGGGCCAGTCGAGCTCGGGCCGGTGCTCGAGCACGGCCCGCTGGCTCACCGAGGAGTCGAACCAGACGTCGAGGATGTCCTGTTCCTTGTCGAAATCTTTCCCGCCGCAGTCCGGGCAGGAGAAGTTCTCCGGCAGGAAGTCCGCCAGCGGCCTTTCGTACCAGACGTCGCTGCCCGCCTCGGCCACCGCCCGGCGCACCCCCTCCACCACCGCGGCATCCAGCAGGGAGCGGCCGCAGCCCCGGCAGCGCACGGCCGGGATGGGAACCCCCCAGGAGCGCTGTCGCGACAGGCACCAGTCGGGCCGGGACTCGACCATGTTGTGGATGCGTTGCCGCCCCCAGGGAGGAATCCAGCGTACCTGCTCGATCTGCTCCAGGGTCCGCTGGCGCAGGTTGTTGTTGTCCACCACCAAGAACCACTGCTCGGTG
>QMME01000074.1 GCA_003647095.1 Deltaproteobacteria bacterium | reverse complement strand
GTTGCTTTGCAACTGCATAAAAAAACGCCGAACCCCTCACCGGGGTTCCTCTTCATTCTTTGGCCAGGGAGACATGCAGTTGCTTTGCAACTGCATAAAAAAACGCCGAACCCCTCGCCGGGGTTCCTCTTCATTCTTTGGCCAGGGAGACATGCAGTTGCTTTGCAACTGCATAAAAAAACGAGGAACCCCTCACCGGGGTTCCTCTTCATTCTTTGGCCACGAAGACAGGGGGAAACGGGAAGGCCGACCGTTACCCATTAAGCCAAAGAATGATTTGCGCCATCGTTTCCTCTCCGGGCCACCCGCGGCCCGCTGGACCTAGAATCTAGCCCTTAAACCGCAATCTTGTCAACAACCTGGAAGGGCGACTCCATCGTTTTTTCTTCAGGAATTACAGTATGTTACAAACTACCACGACAAAACGCAGGGTTACGACATGGTCACTTCAGTGACCATGCAAAGCCCCCACGAAATGCGATAACCATTTAAGCTCGGGAAGTTACAAATTCAGACAACATTGCCGTGGTAAAAATACCGCGGCTAATTTTTTTGGAAGAATTTTGGCGTCGTCCAGCCGGAGCCGGCCCCGTCCCCGCCGGCGGGCAGGGAAAACTTGATCGCGGCGGCGACCCGACCATACCATGTCCGGCACGGGAAGAAGCGGATGAACACCGAGAGAAAGATCAGGTGCCCGCATTGCGGCGCCCTCAACAGCCTGGGCAGCAACATCTGCGGCAGGTGTTTTCACGACATCCGCGATCTCGCCAATCCCCAGCGGGCGGACTTCGAACAGACCATACGCACCGGCAAGCCCCGGCGGCGCACCTTGCTGAAACGCCTTCGCCGCTGGCTGGCCCGGCACCTGGGGCAGAGCCGGTGAGCAGGAGGGAATCGTTTCCCCTGCTGCCGGCGGTGGGAATCTACCTGGTACTGCTGGCCGTGGCGGCGGCCTGGTCGTGGTTGCGGGGCGACCAGCCGCTGCTGGGACTGTCCGCCGGCCGGCCGTTGTTCGACCTGTCGCTGGGCGCGGCCGCCGGCGCCGCCGTGGCCGGCCTGTCGGCGCTTTCCGCCCGCCACCTGTCCTGGGCGGCGGCCATGGAAGACACCCTGGTCGAGCTGCTGGGGCCCGTCGGCGGCCGGCAGATAATCATCCTGGCCCTGGCCAGTTCACTGGCCGAGGAGGCCTTCTTCCGCGGCGCCCTGCAACCCGCGCTGGGCCTGCCGGCGACGGCGCTGTTGTTCGGCCTGGCCCACCTGGCTCCGCACCGGGCCCTGCGCCCCTGGGCGGTGGTGGCCGCGGCCATGGGATTTCTGCTGGGCTGGCTGTTTCTGTTCTGCGACTCCCTGCTGGCACCACTGGCCTGCCACCTGGCGGTGAACGCCATCGGCCTGGTACGGCTGTCGGCGCGAGCCCGGGCCGATCGTTGAGTTCAAGGAGAACGGTTGCCGTACAAGCGTACCACGCGGGCTCCGCCGTAGTAATGGGCCAGGATGGCACGGTAGTCGTACCCGGCCTCGGCCATGCCCACGGCACCGATCTGGCACAGGCCCACGCCATGCCCCCAGCCCCCACCCAGGAAATGGAAGGCGACCGGCAGCTGCTGTGCATCCCGTTCCACCTGCAGGACGAACAGCGCGCTCTTCAGGCCGCCCAGCAGGCGGCGGATGGCCAGTTCCCTCTGGATCACCAGTTCTCCCCGGGTACCCACCACCCGCAGCACCTTGGCCCGCCCGGAGACTCCGCGTTCCAGCACCTGCAGGGCCATCACCTTGCCCACCGGCTTGACCTCGGCTACCAGCTCCTCGAGTTTCCGGGCGTCGACCACCTTCTCCCAGCGGAATATTCCCGGCCGGTTGAGAGAGGAGCGGCGACAGAAGGCCGGCACCTCGGCCTCCAGCCAGGCCCGGGGATCCTCGTCGGCCGGAGGCAGCAACAGTGTCAGTCCCGCGGCCACGTCGGGGTGTCCCCGCAGGGCCGGGCTGGGAGGATCCGACCAGACATCGTCGTTGTTCTCGCCGTGCCCGCCGCAGCTGGCGCTGTAGACGGTATCCACCAGTTTTCCGTTCAGGAAGAGGATCTCTCCCCGGGTAGCCCGTACCGCGGCGCTGGCACGTTCATTTTCGACACCGCTGCCGCCGTACACCTGGCAGTGGGTGGAAGCACACAGCAGGTAGGGATCGAGGAAGTGCCGGGCGCCCAGCTTGGCGAACACCTCGCCCCGGGCCACCACCGCCTGGGCCCGCAGGGCCTGGGGGTGCACCTGGGCGGAGATCTCCGCCGGCACCAGCCCGGCCAGCAGCTTCTCGATACCGATGCGGTTGACCACCACCAGCTTGCCCGTGCGATCGAAGGTGATGAGCACCTCGCCGGCCAGGGAAAAAGAGCGCCTGCCGCCGTCGCCGGCGACGGCCACCACCGCCACCTCCGCCGCCACCGCCCGCACCAGCACCAGGTCCCGGGCCCGGGCCAGGGGCAGGCCGTCGGCGTCGCGCAGGTCGAGCAGGCCGCCGGGCCGGCGCAGCAGGTGGGCATGGACGAAGGTCTTGCGCCCGGTGGCCGAGAACAGCTCCCGGGCCGTGGCCGCCGCCTGCTCGGCCGTGTCCACCCGCCGGACCGCCAGGATGAAGGTACGGTTGTCGATCACCTGGCCGGCCAGTCCCAGCACGCTGCCGGTCTCGAAGATGGACACCTGCTCCCCGCGCTGGCTCCACCAGCGGCGCTGTTGCTCGACTTCCCGGCGCTTTCCGTACGGCAGCCGCTGCACCCCGCAGTAGTAGGCCACCTCGGCCGGATGCGCCCCGGCGCTGGAGACGATCAGGCGGGCCGCGGCGGGCAGGCGCAACTTCTTCTCCACCCCGGCCACGCCTCCGGCGTCCTCGACGAACTCTATGCTCAGGCCGCCGGCGGCGCTCAGTTCCACCCCTTGCAGTCCCTCGGCCATGCCGATGGTCACCTGGGGAACACCTGCGCTGTCGAAGTGAACCTGGCTGGCATAGAGCAGGTCGACCTGCTGACCCACGTGCCAGGATGCCGGTCCGCCGGCATCAGGCGCTTGAGGACGTGCCGCCGGGGCGACGAGCAGTAAGGTCGCTGTCCACAGAGTGCAGGCGCACCGGGCACCGTGCCTCACGGAACCACCCCCTCGCTCCCCCGTAGTCGCTCGGAATAGACCCTCACCGCCAGCTTTTCCCGCAGGCCCTGCAGGTGTTTTTCCACCAGCTCGGTCCGCCGCCGGTGGCGCAGCATTTCCTCGAGCTGCTTCCGAACCCGCTCCAGGGACTCTCCCTTTCCGGGAATGGTGATACCCCGGCGCATGATCACCACGCCCCTGTCGGTAACGAACGGCTGGCTGAGCGAGCCCGGCCCCGGCAACTCGACGAGCTGCCGGTGCAGCCGCGGGTCCATGCGGGTCAGGTCGGCGGCGATGATGCTGTGCCAGAACTCCTTGACCTGCACCGCGGGATGGTCCTTCATGAAGCCGCGTACCACCGCCAGGAAGGCATCGGTATCGCGGGCCACGCCGCGGGCCCGCCGGTGGATACGCCCGGCCAGCTGCCGGGCCTGCTCGCGGTCGAGCAGGGGCCGTTCCCAGTCCCCGGGAACGTGCAGGTCGGGAAAGAAGGCCACCACCACGGCCAGGCCGTCCACCCGGCTGGGCGAGAAGATCTCCGACGACTCGCCGCGCCGGAGCTTGTGCCGTTCCTGCTGGTACAACCGCCGCACCTGCTCCTCCGCGACCGGCCGCGCATCCAGCCGTTCCACCAGCCGTTGCAGGTAGACCCGGGCCAGCAGCCGCCGCCGTTCCTCTGCAAACCAGGCCTGCCGCTCTGCTCCTTCCCGGGCGGCCACCTCGGCCAGGGCCACCACCTCGACGGCCCGGTCCAGCAGCGCGGCGGGACTGTCGGCCGGCGGGGCCGGCAAGTCCAGCTCCCGGCGCAGATCCTCGGCCAGGGCCGCCAGGGCCGGCAGCCGGCCCCGGTGCAGCTGCTGCCCGCCCACCCGGGCCACGATCGGCCCGGCATCCGGGACGACCGCCGGCCGCGGCGCCTCCCCGAGCGGCTCTCCGCAGGCCCCGCTCACAAGCACCAGCAGCAGTATCCCTGCCAGGCGGTGCGCCCTGTCGAGCATACCTCTCATCAACGGGGAATATACTTTGCGCCCGGCGCCAAGACAAGTGGGACCGTCCCCGTCGATTCCCCCGCGTCCCTTCCATTGACAAAAACGAAAGATGTACATATGTCACCATGGAAAGGAGAAACCAACATGACCGACCAGGCAACCGTGGAGCGACTGCTGCGCCAGGCCGAGCAGCCGTCGCGCGAGGCCATGCGCCTGCATCCGTTCTACCGCGGCAAGTACGAGATCATTCCCAAGGCCTGCATCCGCGACTTCGACGATTTCGCCATCTGGTACACCCCCGGCGTGGCCGCTCCCTGCCGCGACATCCAGCGCAATCCCCAGCGGGTCTGGGACCACACCGCCAAGGGCAACACCATCGCCATCGTCTCCGACGGCTCGCGGGTGCTGGGCCTGGGCGACATCGGTCCCGAGGCCGGGTTGCCGGTGATGGAAGGCAAGGCCCTGCTGTTCAAGTACCTGGGCGGAGTGGACGCCGTGCCCCTGTGCCTGGACGCCCACGAACCAGAGGAGATAATCACCGCGGTCAAGTGGCTGCAGCCCTCCTTCGGCGGCTTCAACCTGGAAGACATCGCCAAGCCCAAGTGCTTCCAGGTACTCGACACCCTGCGGGCAGAGGCCCGCGTACCCGTCTGGCACGACGACCAGCAGGGCACGGCGGCGGTCACCGTGGCCGGGTTGATAAACGCCCTCAAGGTCGTCGGCAAGCCCCTCGACCAGGTGAAGGTGGTGCTCGACGGCGCCGGCGCGGCCAACATCCGCATCGCCCACCTGCTTATCCAGGCGGGGATTGATTCCGGGCGCATGATCCTCTGCGACTCCCACGGTACCATCCATCGCGGCCGCCGCGAGCTGGAACAAGGCGAGCCGGAGAAGTGGAAGCTGGCCCTGGTGACCAACGCCGAGCAGCTGGCCGGCACCACCGCCGAGGCCCTGCGCGGCGCCGACGTGCTCATCTCGCTCACCGTGCCCGGGCCGGGGGTCATCAAGCCGGACTGGATCAGCGGCATGGCCGGTGGCGCGGTGGTGTTCGCCTGCGCCAACCCCGTTCCCGAGATCTGGCCCTGGGAGGCCCGGGACGCCGGGGCCCGGGTGGTGGCCACCGGCCGTTCCGACTTTCCCAACCAGGTCAACAACTCCCTGGGCTTCCCCGGCATCTTCCGCGGCACCCTCGACGTGCGCGCCCGCACCATAACCGACGAGATGTGCCTGGAAGCCGCCCTGGAACTGGCCCGTTGCGCCGAGGAGCGCGGCCTGCGGGACGACTACATCATCCCCACCATGGACGACTGGGAGGTGTTTCCCCGCGAGGCGGCGGCGGTGGGCATGAAGGCGGTGGAACAGGGCGTGGCCCTGGTGACCGACGTCACCGCCGAGAGCCTGCGGCAACAGGCCCAGCAGGTAATCAGCCGCTCGCGACAGATGGTCGACACCCTGCAGAAGGAGGGCCTGGTGAAGCTGCCGGAGCCGTAGTCGCCGGAAAGTATACCTGGACAACTACAGTCGTCTTTATTATATTGGAGGCGGCCAGGAGGGTGGTGAATGGACGTGGTTTGGATGATAGTGTTCTTGGGCGCCTGGGTGCTGCTTCAGGCCGTCATCCTGCCGCGCCTGGGTGTCCCCACCTGAATGTCCGGCGCCTGCGGGCCCGGCGGGCCGGCCGAGAGGAAGAATTCTCCCCACACCCCGAACCAGGATCCGGGTGATGACGACCAGGTGGCGTAAGCTGCTGCGGCCGCTGGGCTCGGCGGCCATCTTCGCCGCCATCGGCGCCGGCATCAGCCTGGCGGCGCGGGCCGCCGGCGGCACCTGACCGCTGACCTGCAACCCCGCGGTCGCGGTGCCCGCATTCGCCGTGGCCGGCCTGCTGGCCGGCCTGGCGCCCCCGGTGGACAAGTAGTCGCCGGCGGCGCGCTCACCTCTTCTGGTAGGTCCCCACCAGTTCCGCCCGGGCCAGGATGTGTCCCTGCATGGCCGCGGCGAGTTTCCCGCGGTCGGGCTTCTGCAGGTCTCCCAGCACCTTGTCCAGGGCGAACAGGCGGTGGAAGTAGCGGTGCCGGCCCAGGGGCGGGCAGGGGCCGCCGTAGCCGGTCTTCTTCCAGGAGTTCAACCCCTGGCGGGTGCCCGGCGGCAGCTTGCCGGCGGCGACTCCCTCGGGCAGCCCGGTTGCCGAGGGAGGGATGTCGTACAGCAGCCAGTGTTTCCACACCAGCTTGGGCCGCCGGGGATCGGGAGCGTCGGGATCCTCGACGATGAGCACCAGGCTCTTGGTACCGGCCGGCACCCCGCTCCAGGCAAGCGGCGGCGAGACGTTGGCACCCTGGCAGGTGAAGCGCCGGGGTATCTCCCCGCCCGAAGAAAAAGCGGGCGAGCGCAGCGTCAGCTTGTTCTCCCGGGCCGCCGGCACCGCCGCCAGCACCGCCAGCGCCACCACGACGACGAACAGGCGTTTCATGGCTCACCTCCCGTGACTGTCCACACCCCGCAGTTGCACAAGCAACTGCGGGGTTGAAGTTTTCAGGTTGAATCGGCGGGCCCCGACGGCGCTGCGCGCCACGGCCCGGAAATTCACTTTTCGTGATTTCTGCAGTTTGCGAAGCACGTTCCAGGTTTCCTTACCGGCACCGGGTCATCTTGAAACCCCAACGTTGCAAAAGCAACGTTGGGGTACATGAGACCCCATTATGGCACGAGCGACAACGAAAAAGAACGTACTGGAAACCGGCCTCCCGGCCGTGCTAGTGTCCAGCCGCCCATGTTGGACCTGCACTGCCACATCGCCCCCGGACTCGACGACGGCGCCCAGGACGTCCGGCAATCGCTGGAGATGGCCCGGGGGCTGGCCGAGCTGGGCTTCCGGCAGGTGGCCGCCACCCCCCACCTGCCCTGGGGCTCGCTGTTCACCGACCCGGTGGAGTTCCTGGCGGTGCTCAACTCCCGCCTGGAGCAGCTGCGGGGCCGCGATTGCCCGGTGCAACTGCTGGCCGGGGCGGAACACTTCAGCGACGTGGTTCCCCTGCTGCTGGAAAAGCACCGCCCCGTCTGCTATCCCGGTACCGACAACTTTCTCATGGAGCTGCCGCTGAGCGGGTTTCCCGCCCGCCTGCCCGATTTGCTGTTCCGCATCGAGGTGCGCGGCCTGCACCCCCTGCTGGCCCACGTGGAGCGCTACCCCCAGGTGCAGCAGGACATCGCGGCGGTGGACATGTTCCACGCCCGCGGCGGCGCGGTGCTGATCAACCTCACCGGCCTGGCCGGCGACTGGGGACGGGAGGCGCAGAAGACCTGCGAGCGCCTGCTGCGGGCCGGCAAGGTGGACGCCGTCACCAGCGACCTGCACTCCCCGGAGCAACTGGAGTCGGTGGCCCGGGGGTTGCAGCTGCTCGAGGAACTGGTCGGCGAGCAGGAACGCCGGCGCCTGTGCCGGCAGGTTCCCCGCCAACTGGCCGGGCTGGACCCGGCGGAAAAACAGGTGGAGCGGTGAAGCGAGTCCTCGTCAACCTGGTCGCGTCGCTGGCCATCGGCGCCTTGTTCGTGTGGCTGGCCGCCCGCGGCGTCGACTGGAACGGCTTGCGTCATGCCTTTGCCTCGCTGGGCTGGCTGCACCTGCTGGGTTACTTTCTCATCCTCTCGGCGGTGCAACTGGTGCGTATCTTCCGCTGGGGCATACTGCTGCGGCCGCTGGGAGCGGTGAGCACCGGCAAGCTGCTGGCGGCCGGATCGGTGGGCATCATGGCGCTCATCCTGCTGCCGCTGCGCCTGGGCGAGTTCGCCCGGCCGCTGTTGGTAGCCGAGCGGGGTCGCATACGCGCCAGCGCCGCCCTGGCCACGGTGGTCATCGAGCGCGTCGTCGACGCCCTGGCCATGGCCGGCTTGCTGGCGATCATGTTGTTCGTGCTCGGCAGCGACGGCGACCACGCCCGCTCGCTGAGACTGTGGGCCTTCATCATCTTCGCCGGTTTCCTGGCCGTGCTGCTGCTGCTGCTGCTGGCCTACCGCTTCCGGCAAGGAACCGCCAACTGGTTCCGCCGGCTGTTGCGGCCGCTGTCACCGCGACTGGCCGGGCGAGCCGCCTCCATGCTGGATTCCTTCATCGGCGGGCTGCACGCCCTGCCCGATCGCCGGCTGCTGGCCAGCTTCCTGGGCATGACCGTGCTCTACTGGGGACTGTCCGGCCTGGGGCTGGTGTACATGTTCCGGGCCTTCGAACCGCTGGCCCGGCTGGGCCCGGTGGAGGGTTTCACCGTCCTGAGCGTGCTCTGCGTGGGCCTGATGATCCCGGCCGGGCCGGGCATGATCGGCAACTTCCATTACTTCGTCAAGGCCGGCCTGGGCCTGTTCGTGACCGGCCCGGTGCTGGCCGGCGCCGGCCTGGCCTATGCCATCACCGTGCATGCCATGCAGCTGGGCCAGCAGGTCGTCTGGGGACTGTTCTTCCTCTTCACCGGGCAGGTGTCCGCCGGCAACTGGCTGCTGCTGTCGGCCCGCCAGCAACAGGATCGACAGCACTAGCCGGGCGGGAACTCAGGGGAGATCGAGGGTCAGGGTGCTGCTGCCGCCGTTGCCGTGGCTGTCGCTGGCGGTGACGGTGAGCTGGTACTGCCCGGCTCCCCGCCAGGCGCCGTGGGCCGCCGTGAACAGGGAGGCCGGCAGGCTGGCCGTGGCGGTGCTCTCCTGGCCCTGGGCGTCGCGGGAACTGACGTAGTGGTACTCCACCTGGCCGCTGCCGTCGACGGCCAGCGGCCCCAGCTGCACGGCGTCGCCGCTGGGCGGCTGGATGCTCACCGTCACCGTGACCGTTCCGTCGGCCGGCACCGGCCAGGGCATGGTGGGCGGCACCAGGCCGGTGTGGCGCAGCACCCCCAGCGGCTCCAGCTGGCTGAAGGGGTTCTGGCCGTCGTCGTTGGTGGGTCCGGGCGGGTACATGACGGCGGCGGAGATGTCGTTTTCGTCCATCTGCACCCCCAGCACCAGCAAGCGGCTGCAGGGGACGAAATCGAAGGGACGGGAATCGAGCTGGTAGGACTGCACCTGCTGGCCGTCGTAGTAGTGGCCCTCGATGTGGATGCGGTAACGGCCGGTGGGGAAGTCGAGCTTCTCTTCCCAGTGCAGCTCCCAGGTATGATCGCTGTCGTAATCGCCCCGGTAGAAGGTGATGGTGGTGTAGCCATCGTCGGAATAGATCACCCCGGCATTGTTGGTCACCTCGACCCAGCCGCCGCCCTCTTCCCGCTCCAGGGTCATGCGCGGCAGGTCCACCCCGGGATGGCCGCCGGCCCAGGTCAGGGTGGCCAGGGAGATGCGCTCCACCTCCGGGGCCACGTCCTCGATGATGGCGGGGGCGACGACGCTGGCCGTGGGAGCGACGATGCAGAAGCTTTCCGGCCCGCAGACCAGGGGATTGCCCTGGGGGTCGAGACCGCAGTCGTCGTCGGCGGCGCAGGGAAACTCGAAGTAGGTGGGCTTCAGCCCGGCGTCATCCACCAGGGTGCCCCGCTCGGCCTGCCAGTCCATCAGCTCCACGGTCTGCTCGAAGTAGTAGTCGCCCTCGCGCCAGCCCCAGATGCCCATGGAAGGCTCGTAGCCGCCCTGCAACCAGTTGTCGGCGTGCATGATGTACAGGTGGTGATCCTGGCTGTAGCCCAGCACGGTGGCGTCGGCGAAGCCCCGCTGGGCCAGCTCCCCGGCCAGGTCGCGCCCGTACTGGCTGAGCGGCTCGCCGGGGACGGTGACCAGCCCCAGGTCGCCGATGCGCAGCACGCTCATGCGCGCCTTGGTGAACTGGGGAATGGGCCGGCCCTTGGACAGGGTCTGGGCGCTGAAGATGCAACCCAGGTGACCGTCCTCGAACCTGGTGGCGGGATCCTCGTCGCCGCCGGAGACGCACTGGAAGCCGCCGAACAGGTACAGGGTGCCGCACATGCCCCGGATGCACTGGTAGCCGATGGAACAATCCTTGTCCTTCTCGCAGGGGGTATTGCCGATGATGTCGTAGTAGTCCTCCGGGCCGTAACCCAGCACCTGGTGGTTGACCGGCACCCGGCGGGTGGCCATCTGCAGCTCCACGTCCGCCGTGGTCTTGCCCTCGAGGCTGTCGTACAGCTCCTTGATCTTGGGCCAGGCCAGCTCGCCCACCTGCTGCACCTTGCGCCAGTCGTCCAGGCCGCTGCCGTCGCCGGCGGGAGACACGTCGCCGGAGCTACGCGACAGGAAGGCCACCTCCACCGGCCGGCCGGTGAGCTCCTGCAGCTTCTGCTGGGCGATGAGCTCCACCGCCCCCGGGGCGTCCATGCTTACCGTGGTGCCGTCGAAGTGGGTGCCGTGCAGGGCCATGTTCACCAGCACCGCCCGGGGGCGTCCCTGGTCGTCGTCGATGCGCATCACCACCAGGGTGTCGTCCAGCTCGATGCCGGGGTACTCGCCGCGGCGGTAGTGGTGAATGACTCCCTGGGGATCCATGTGCTCGTTGACGGCGTAGCCGAAGCGCGCCGGCTGGAGATCGTCCAGGGCCGCCAGCACCGCCCGGGCCAGGGTGGTGGCGATACGGTGGAACATCTCGTAGGAGAAGTCGCCCGCACCCAGCACTCCCAGCTTGACGCCCTCGTAGAAGATGTTCCAGAACCGCCCCGGGTGCGAGTGGGTGTGCGGGGCGGAGAAGACCAGGCGGTTCAAGTAATTCTCGCCGGTGGCCTGGTACACCTGCCAGGCCACCTCGGAGGCCATGAAGTCGGTGGAACAACCCATGGGGGCGCGTACCAGGATGATGCGCCGGCGGCCGTTGTCGAAGACGAAGGCCTTGGCCCGGGGACGGTCGAACATGGAGTCCGAGCCGCCCAGGGTGTCACGGTAGGGAGTGCGCGGGCCCAGCCGGCCGCCGAAGCCCCACATGCTGACGCCGACGGGGAAGTCCAGGGCCACGTCGCCGATACCCACCCGCAGCTGTCCCTGCTGGCCGCCGGCCTCGTCGGGAGCCGCCGCCGTCAGGGCCGCCAGCACCTCTTGCGGGTAGGGGCTGCAGAAGCCGAAGACGCAGGCGGCGTCGGCGGGGCAATCGGTGTCGTTGACGCACAGGTGCACGCAGCGGCCCTCGACGCACAGGCCCTCGGGCTGGCAGGTGGAATCGTTGGCGCAGGTGCGCGCGGCCTGGCAGCAGCCGTCCACGCAGTCTTCGCCCTCGGCGCAGTCGCTGTAGTAGGAGCACTGGGCCTGGCCGGGCTGGCACTGGCCGCCGTCGCTCTGGCCGTTGCCGGAGCCGCCGCAGGCGGCCGCCGCCAGGACCACAGAAAGGATCATCGTCGCCCCCATTGCATCTCTCACGCCACGGAAATACACGCCTCACCTCCGGCTGCGGGTTTTCACTCCGGGGATGATTCTAAGGCGGGCCGGGGCATAAGGCAACCACCCCGGGGTTCCCCCCTCGAGCGCAACCTCCGCGTCGCTGCCGCGAAAATGCTCCTCGACGTAGATGAACCGTTACTGCGGCCGGGCCGGTCCCTTCCAGACGCTGGCTCCGAAGGTGGTGACGTAGATGACGTCCGGGTCGGCGGGATCGAACTGCACCCGCTGGGTGTTGGCGAAGGGGAAGTCGGTGAACGGCTCCCAGGTGTCGCCCCCGTCGGTGCTCAGCCACAGGGCCCATTCCGGGGTGCCCTCGCACATGGTGGCGTACACCCAGCCGGGCCGCCGGGGGTGGAAGTAGGCGCCGAAGTGTTCCCGGCCGAAGCGCGCCACCCGCTGCCAGCCGGCCCCGCCGTCGCGGGTGCGCCACAGCCCTCCCTGGTCGTTGCCGGCATCGGCGGCGCCGATGAAGATGGAGTCGCTGTCGGCCGGGTCCACCTGGAAGTCCTTGGGCCAGAGCAGCAGCGGGTCGGTGGTGATCCGCGTCCAGGAGGCGCCGTCGTCCCGGGAGCGGTACAGCCCCACTCCCTGGGGCCGGAATTCGCCGTCCACCACGCGGGCGGTCAGCAGCGCGAACAGCGTACCGTCGGCATGCAGTATCACCCGGTAGACGCGCATGTTCGTCGCGTCGCCCAACCCCTCGCTGATGCTCGCCCAGCTGCGGCCGTCGTCCTGCGAGCGGTACACCCCGCGGCCGAACACCCCGGCATAGAGGGTGCGCGAGCCCACCGGCGAGGCGGGATCGAGCACGATGCTGGTGACCGGCGCCTCGGGCAGGGTGTCGTTCTCCTCCCGCCAGCTGGCCCCGTAATCGGTCGATACCGCCACCCCGCCGCCGCCGCTCTCCGGGTCGCCTCCCCAGTGGCGGTTGCGGATGATGTTGGCGTTGGGGATGTCGTGCACCACGGAAAACGCTCCCCACACCTTGCCGGGGACGTCCGGGTCGAAGGCCATCTCGTAGCAGGTGTTGTGCCAGGGAGCCCGGCCGTCCTTGTCCCACCAGATCCAGGTGTCGCCGCCGTCCGTGGAGCGGGCGAAGCCCAGGTCGGTGTAGGCGATGTAATGGTTCCGGGGCTGGTGGGGATCCACGTAGTAGTGCCAGGTGGTGGTCACCACCAGGCCGTTGTTGACCCAGGCGGAGCCGGGGCCCGGGGTCACTCCCGGCGGCGGGAAGGTGTGACCGTTGAACCAGGAGTCGCCCCCGTCGTGGGTGATGTAGCACTGGCTCCAGACGATGAGCACCCGCTGCGGGTCGCTGCCGCCGAGGCAGGCGCCGAAGGGCGGATCACCGCCCTTGTAGGACTGGCCCATGGAGGCGGTCACGTAGTTGGGAGCCACGTTGTACTCGTCGAAGCGCGGGTCCATGAAGAAGGTCTCCCGCCAGCTGTCGCCGGCGTCATCGCTGCGCCAGACGTTCTCGTCGTGCGGCGGCCAGAAGCCGGTGCTGGAGTTGGTGGTGTAGACGGTCAGCGGGGCGGCATCGCTGGTGAGCACCCAGGTGTAGGTGGGGATGGACCCGGCCGCCCACTGGTCGTACTGCTCGGTATCCTTGTTGATCCCCTCCCCCATGGCCCACT
>QMME01000073.1 GCA_003647095.1 Deltaproteobacteria bacterium | reverse complement strand
TGGCCTGGCTGCGCCGGCAACGGCCGGTACGCCTGTGTTGGTCGCTGCCGCTGTGCTACCTGCCGGGGGAGTACCTGCTGCCCTTCATCTTCCCCTGGTACTACGCCAACTCCCAGTACTGGGTGATTCCCTTCGTACAGGTCACCGAGCTGGGGGGGGTGAGCCTGCTGGGACTGCTGCTGCTGATGGTGAACGGTGCCCTGTACGACCTGCTCGAGGGGCTGGTGACGGCCCGGCGCCTGTTGCGCCGGGCGTTGCTGGTGGCGCTGCTGGTTCCGGCGCTGGCCGCCGCCTACGGGCTGGTGCGCATGCACCAGGTCGATGCCCGCATGGCCGCGGCACCCCAGCTCAAGGTGGGCATGGTGGAGGCCGACGTGGGCATCTGGGAGAAGGAAGACCCGCGCAAGGTCGACGACAACCTGGTGCGGCACCAGCGCATGTCGGTAGAGCTGGAGCGACAGGGCGTGGACCTGGTGGTCTGGCCCGAGACATCCTTCCATGCTCCCGTGGTGTACGCCCGGCGCCGTGGCGAGCGGGAGGTCAAGCGCTACCGCCACATTCCCCGTGACGTCGACTGGCTGCCACCTGCCGCCGGGCCGGTTCCGGAGCACGCCGCCGAGGATCGCCGGGCCGGGGTGTCGCTGCGGCAGCGGGTGGCCCCCCAGCGGGGTTTCGCCACGCCGTTGCTGTTCGGGGCCTTGACGGTACTGCCCAACCCGGCCAACGACTCCCCCCGGCACCCGGGCCTGGACGTCTTCAACTCGGCACTGCTGCTCGACGGCCGGGGGAGGGTGCTGGGAGCCACCGACAAGGTCTACCTGCTCATGTTCGGCGAGACGGTACCCCTGGGGCACCGCTTTCCCGCGTTCTACGAGTGGTTTCCCGAGGCCGGCGATCTCACCGCCGGCGAGCGCATGCAGCTGCTGCCCTTCCGCGGCCATCGCCTGGGGGTGATGATCTGCTACGAGGACATCCTGCCCCGCTTCACCCTGCGGGTGGCCCCGCAGAAGCCCAACCTGCTGGTCAACCTCACCAACGACGCCTGGTTCGGCAAGACCGCCGAGCCCTACCTGCACCTGGCCCTGGCGGTGTTCCGCACCGTGGAGAACCGCCTGGCCCTGGTGCGCTCCACCAACACCGGCGTCTCCTGCTTCGTCGACGCCAACGGCCGCATCCTCAAGCAGACCTCCCTGGATGGCGCCGAGACCCTGGTGGAGACGGTGCCCCTGCTGGAGGGCACCACCCCCTACCAGGTTCTCGGCGACTGGCCCGCCTGGGGCTGCATCCTCTTCTGGCCGGTGTGGTTGCTGCTGCGCTGGAGGAGAAAGAAACGGAAGAAACGGGGACGGTCTTAACTTATTAACTTTTGCCCGGCCACGGTGCCCCGGCCACGGTGCCAGCCACCTGTTTCCCGGCGTCGTGATGGCCTTGTTTTTTTAATTATACCCTGTAATTACACCACGTTAGATTGCCATATATGGTCAGTCGCAACAGTCTCAACAGTTGATAATGACCATACATAGATAAATAACCTGTTATTACCGTAGGTTAAGTGTAATCACCGGGTTTGCAAAGGCTCCATCGCCCCCACCCCGCCACCGCCACACCCCCCCCGGCCAGCATGTCCTTCCGCACGGCTCCGCCACCTTGCATTATGACCGGCGGTAACCGTGGCGGTGAAGAAAACAGGGCTGGGCGGGTCGGGCAGCCGGCCGTGAACGTGAAGAAACAGGAGAGGGAACCCAAAAAGTTAATAAGTTAAGACCGTCCCCGTTTCTCCGAGGTTCATCTGCGCCGGAAGGAGAGCGCCAGGGAGACGCTGCGGCGCTCGGGGACGGTGAACGATACCTCCAGTATACCGCCGCTGGTGCTGGCCCGCAGGTCGGCCGGGGCGACGCCGGCGGCACCGGCCTGCTCCAGCTCCCACCCCGCCGGCAGGTGGAAGTAGAGCCGGTGGATGAAGGGTGCCCTGGCACTGCCGGCGGCGGCGTCGTAGTCGAGAGAGAGGGTGCGCGTCTCGTCGTCCCAGGCGAGGCCGAGAACCTCCACCGCCCCCTGCAGCAGGTGGCGGTTGCCGCCCAGGTACTGCGGCCGCTCCTCGCGCCGGCGCAGGGCGAAGACCTGCACGGTGTGCGGCTGCACGGTGCGCAAGAGCACGCCGTCGCTCACCTCGAGCACCTCTCCCGACCAGAACTCGCGGGCCAGGTACGCCGCGCCGGGATCGATCCCCAGCGGCTCCAGTTCCACCGCGACGGTGCGGGCCGCGTCGGCCATCTCCGCGTAGGGGTTGACGGTGAGATCGAAGTTGCTCCCCCAGTTGAACAGCGCCACCACGTCGTAGGCCGGACCGCGACCGGGAGTGTTCAGCCCCTCTTCCGGCACCACGTGCAGGTGCCAGACCTCGGGCCACTCGCGCCGGAACAGGTCGACCGGGCGGGCGGCCCGGCCGAAGACGGGAATGACCTGGCGGTAGTCGGCGATCCATTCCGGCTCCATCTCCACGATCTTCTCCCCCAGCTTGGCCACCGAGCCGGAAAGCGCCACGGCGGCGAGCAGGCAGCGCGACTCGTCCGCGGTCAGCGGCGGGACGCCGGGGTCGGCATGCGCCCGGAAGAACAGCATGTCGTGGTTGAACAGCAGGGCCCGGTTCTGCCAGTAGAAGCGCCGGGCCATGGTACGCACGGTGGGCTTTATGCCCTGGGCGGTGACCCGGCTCTGGTCGGGAGCGTCCTGCTCCCAGGCGGGCATGGTGTCCAGGTTGGGGCGGATGGAGTCGACGTAGCCCAGGTGGGGCCCGATCATGGACACGCTCAGCCAGAAGGTATCGCCGGCGTTGCCGCCGGCCGCCGCCGCTCCCTGCTCGAGACCCCGGCGTATGGCCTCGAGTCCCTGGCGGTAGGCCTGCTCGCGGGTGACGTTGCCGGCCGAGAACGAGGCCGCTCCCAGCGCCCAGTAGACGAAGTCGGTCTTCACCCAGCGGAAGCCGTCGCTGCGAATGCGCCGGAAGCGATCCGCCAGCCACTGCTGCACGTCGGGGCGGCTGAGGTCGAGGATGGGCTTGTCGCCGCCCACGAAGGGCTGGCGCTCGGCGAACCAGCCGTCGGCGGCGTGCTCGGCGTAGGTCTGCGAGTTCTCGTCCACCTGGAAAGGCGCGATCCACACCCCGGGGATGAGGCCATGATCCCGGATCTGCTGGGCCAGCCAGGCCGAGCCGTGGGGGAAGCGGTCCGGGCGCCAGTCCCAGTCGCCGTAGTAGTACTCGTAGCCGTCGTCTATCTGGAACCACTCCCCGCCGAACTGGGAAAACTCCTCGTCCATGGCCTGCAGGTTGTCGAGCATGAGCTGCTCGTCGATGTCGGCACCGTAGCCGCCCGAGGAGCCGGAGCCGGTCCAGGAGTTCCAGCCGGTGGGCACGCGGTTCTCCTCTGCCCGCTCCGGCCACAGCTCGATGCCGTTGTACTGCTTGACCGCGAGCGCGTAGCGTTCGAGCGCCGGCAACACCTCGCTGCTGTACGGGGCCACGAATACCGGTCCGGCCACCAGGTCCCCGCCGGCCGGCACCGTCAGCCCCTGCGGCAGCAGCGGGTACTCCACCGACCAGAGGGTGAACGGCGTGCGGCCGCGCACCGGCCGGGCCGCTTCCTCGTCGAAGCTCACGTTGCACATGGGCGAGGCCAGCTCGAAGTCGAGGGAACCGGCCACCAGCGCCCGGCCGGAATCGAGGTCGTAGATGGCATGGTTCCAGTTGCTCACCGAGTGACCCTGCTGCCAGCCGTGCACGAATCCCAGGGCGTCGGCCTCGGCCGCCCGCGGGGTGTCGCCGGGACGGATGTCCACGAAGAACTCGAACAGCAGCAGGGAACCGTCCTCGAGGATGCGCTGGTTGGCCGGATGGTTCCCCAGGAACAGGCCTCCCTGGCTGTCGGCGGCCACGCGCAGCGGCACCAGCCGGGCCACTGGCAGGGGTTCCGGGCCCGGGTTGTGCACGCGCAGCCCGGCCGTGAAGAATCCCTGTCCGGGATACACCGCCAGTTGCAGGAACAGTTCGGGCATTCCCGCCGAAGCGCTGCAGGCGATGTCCGCCCGCCGGCAGGCGCCCAGTTCGTCCTCGTCGTCCACCACCTCGCCGTCACACCGGTAGCCCTCGCTGGAGCGTACCAGTTGCGGCTGCAGTTGACCCGGTGGACCCAGTTCCAGCTCGGCATGGGCCCGCTGCAGCAGCAGGGTGTCGTCGCTCGACTCGACGTCCAGGCTGCCGCGGGCCAGGTCGAAGACGATGCGAAACTGCTCGCCCGGCAGTTCCAGCCGGGTGGGATCCCCGGAGTCGCCCGGGTTCGCGCAGGCCGCCAGGAGCGACAGCGCCGCCAGCAGCGGCAGCCAGTGGCGCTTGCCGGGGGACGGGGTCGCCGGATCTGCCGTCAGGTCGTCAATCCCCATGTCTCTTACCAGTCCGGGGCGATGATGCCGTGGTAGCGGCCCAGCCAGTAGGCCAGCAGGTAGTCCTCCGGGGACCACACCTGGCGCCGGTTTTCGGGCCGCTCCTGCTGGATCTCGAAGAAGTCGAGCCGCCAGAGATAGTTGTCGAAGTGGTACTCCTCCAGCGGGATGGGCTCGGCGGCGACCGGGTCGTCGAGACGGTTGCGGCAGACCTCCTCCTGGGTGCCCGCCGGGATGTGGCGGTCGTACTTGTGCTCGGGAAAACGCCGCAGGGTGCACACGGCCCGGTGCACGGCATCGCTCAGCAGCGGATCCTCCGGGCCCGCGCCGCTCAGGGCCGCGTAGACGAAGGTGAAGAAGGAGTTGCCCAGGGGGGCGATGCTCTGGAAATCGGGGTTGTCCGTGTGGAACATGTTGTCGCGCAGCACTCCCAGCAGGCGCCGGTGCAGCTCTGGGTCCTGCTCCCGGCGCAGCAGCGGGTAGATGGCCTGGTAGGCCATGTCGAAGTTGTCGTAGTTCTGCTGGCAGTCGGGCAGGAACAGGAACAGGTTCTTCTCCATGTTGTCGATGTAGGGGCCCAGGTCGGCCAGCTCGAAGTCCGGGCAGTCGGCGCCCGGGCGCGTGCGCATCAGGCAGCCGTAGTAGAAGTCATCGAAGCGACTCTCGCCGGTGGCCCCGGCGATGGTCTTGATGAAGCTGGCCGCCAGCAGGGCGTTGAAGCCGGGAAAGTCGTCCAGCGCCGACTGGAAGAGTGCACCGTGCTCGGTGACCTGGCCGTTGCTGTCGACGATGCACAGGCCGTTGGCCAGCAGGTGATCGCCGATCTCGCCGAGCCGCTGGCGGATGTCTGCGAGCAGCGACTCGTCGTCGAAGTGCTCCAGGGCCACGGCGTAGCCGAACATGAGCCCGTCGTAGCCGTCCTTGCTGACATCGTTGCGGAACCACCAGCCCTGGTAGTCCGGGGCAGGAGAGGCCGTCCACCAGGGGGTGCCGGAGCCGTCGTAGTCGTAGTTGATCCCGGGCCGGGCGAAGGAACGGCCGTACAGGCCCTTCGTGCCCGTCACCTCGGTAAGCTGGCGCAGGGCGTCCACCACCACCCGGGCGTTCTGCTGGGCCTGCTCGTCGCCGCTCACGGCGTAGCGCAGGGCCTGCGCGGCCAGGTAGATGCCGCTCCAGAGGATGGTGTTCTCCGCGTGCTCGAAGGCCTCGACCGCCTGCAGGTCTTCCGTCAGGCGCAGGTTGCGCAGCAGCCCGTCGCCGGAAAGGTGCCGGTCCGCGGCCAGCTGATCGAATTGCCGGGCCTTGTCGGCCAGCGAACCGGTGTACTCCGGGCAACTCGGCCAGGGACTGTCGGGCCCGCTCGAACCGGGACCGGTGCATGATACCAGCGCGGCCAGGCAGGCCAGCCCGGCGATGGCGGTTGACCGGGTATTGTTCATCACCCGGCAGGTTACCAGCAGCGGTTACGCCGGGTCAACGCGTTCCGGCCACGGCCGGCATCGTCCCCCGAGAAGTTCACCATGTCCTCCGTGTCCACTCTCGTCTTCGATGTCCACTCCCGTCCACTCCAACCGGGTCAATACCGTTAAAACCCCTGGTGATATAGGTGTGCATAAACCATGGGTTACGTGAATTACATAAAGTAATCTATGCACATTTGCTTCCTATCGGCCCGATGTTGTATTTTTTTTATACATGGCATCACTTTTCACGCCGACCGGGTCCTTTATTGCCCAAAAATATCCATATATTTCTAGGTGTTAGCCGCGAACGAAAAACCGGGGCAGGGCTGTGCATATATGTAGTGGTGTATTAGATTTGTATACCATATGTATGGTGCTGAACTTTATCTGGACGGTTTTGCAAAAAAAATCGCGGCATTTTTCTTGACAGTTGAGGTGATGGTGGAGCACCATCCATGAAAGTGGTACAAAGTGTCATTAAGTGACTTAGTTTGGCATTGGCCCGGTCAGGGAAGGCTAGCGGATGTTCACCGGTCGATACGAGCATACGGTCGACAGCAAGGGCAGGGTGGCCATACCCTCGAAGTTCCGCGAGGTGCTGGCCGGCAGCTACGCCGACGACCGGCTGATCATCACCTCCTTCATCGACCCCTGCCTGATCGCCTACCCGGTTTCCGAGTGGCGTTCTTTCGAAGAGCGTATTCGCACCTTGCCGCGCTTCGATCCCAAGGTGCTGCAGCTGAAGCGGGTGCTGGTGTCCGGGGCCACCGAGTGTCCCATCGACGGCAACGGGCGGGTGCTGATACCGCCGGTGCTGCGGCAGTTCGCCGGGCTGGAACGGGAAGTGGTGTGGGCGGGAATGGTCGATACCATCGAGATCTGGGCCAAGAGTGCCTGGGAGAAGATGTTTGCCGAAGCCCGCGGCAACGTGGGTGCGCTGGGAGCGGCGCTGGGCGATCTCGGGCTCTAGTCCCGGGGCCGCCGGTTGCGGTTGCGCGACCACGACCGGCGGTGCAGGAACCCAAGGAGGGTGGCAGTTGCAACAGGTCGAACACCAACCGGTGATGCTCGAGCAGGTGCTGAGCATCCTGCAGCCCCGCTCCCGGGGCCAGTACCTGGACCTGACCGTGGGGCTGGGGGGGCACGCCGAGTCCATACTGGAAAGAAGTTCTCCCCGGGGTCGATTGCTGGGTATCGACCGTGATGCCGCCGCGCTGGATTACGCGCGCCGGCGCCTGCGGCGTTTCGGTGAGCGGGCCCGGCTGGTCCAGGGTCGTTTCTCGGAACTGGAAGAGCACCTGCGGGCGGCGGGCATGGACCGGGTCGACGGCCTGCTGGCCGACCTGGGGGTGTCGTCGCTGCAACTGCAAGACGCCTCCCGCGGCTTCAGCCTGCAACTCGACGGACCTCTCGACATGCGCATGGACCAGCGGCAGGGACGATCCCTGGAGCAACTGTTGCGCGGTATCGACGGCGAAGAACTGGCCCGCCTGCTCGGGGAGTACGGCGACGTGCGCCAGCCCCGCCGGGTAAGCAGGCGCATCCTGGAAGAACTGGCTGCCGGTCGGCTGCGCGGCACGCTCGACCTGGCGCGGGTGGGTGCCGAGGGACGGGCCGGGCGACTGCACCCGGCCACCCGGGTCTTCCAGGCCCTGCGCATGCTGGTCAACCAGGAGTTGGAAGAACTGCGGGCCCTGTTGCAGGCCTTGCCGGAGCCGCTGCGACCGGGGGGCCGGGCGGTGATCATCTCCTTCCACTCGGCCGAGGATCGCCTGGTCAAGAATCGCTTCGCCGACCTGGCCGGTCGCTGTCGTTGCCCCCCGCACCTGCCGGAATGTCGCTGCGGGGCCCGGGCCCGGGTACGCCTGCTCAACCGGCGCGCCCGTAGACCGAGCCCCGCCGAGGTGGCCGCCAATCCCCGGGCCCGCAGCGCGCGCTTGCGGGCCCTGGAACGACTGGCGGCCTGAAGGGGGAGGGACGGGAAGATGACGGCCAGCAAGAGAAAGCCAGCCGCCCCCCGCGGGCTCCAGTTGACGGCCGTGGCGCTGCTGGTCTTGTTCACCGTGGCGGCGCTGTGGCACGTACGCGCTCGCCTGCAGGTGGTGGAACTCGGTTACCGACTCAGCGAGGCCGCTGCCCGCAATCACCGCTTGCAGGAGGAGCAGAGGCGGCTGATGATCGAAGTGGCCACCCTGCGTCATCCGCGTCGCTTGCGGCGCATCGCCACCGGCAAGCTGGGGCTGGTCGAGCCTCGCCCGGAACAGATAATTCGCTGGCGCCACCGTCACCGGCGCCTGGCCGCGGGTGGCCGGGAGGGGTTCTAGCATGCCGGACCGCAAGGCCACCCGCTGGATGCGCCTGCGCCTGGGGATCGTCTGCGGGGTACTGCTGCTGTTCGCCGGAACCCTGGCCTGGCGCATGTGGACCCTGCAGGTGCGCCGGGCCGAGTGGCTGCGTGACCTGTCCCGCCAGCAAGTGCTCAAGGAAATCACCCTGGAGCCGCTGCGCGGGCCCATCCTGGATCGCAACGGCGCTCCCCTGGCGATCAGCATCATGGCCGAGTCCATCTATGCCATGCCCCGGCAACTGGAAGATGCCGCCGCGGCCGCCCGGGCCCTGGCCCGGGCCCTGGAAATGGACCCGCAGCAGAGCCGGCGGCTGGTGAAACGACTTTCCACCCGCAAGTACTTCACCTGGGTGAAACGCCGCGTCTCCGATCGCCTGGCCCGGCAGGTGCGCCGGCTGGATATCAAGGGAGTGGGCTTCACCCGCGAAAGCCGCCGTTACTACCCGGCCCGCGAGCTGGCAGCCAACCTGATCGGTTTCGTCGGTGACGGGCGCGGCCTGGAAGGAGTGGAACTGCTCTTCGACGATCGCCTGCGCGGCTCGGAGGTGGTGCTGCAGGGGCTGCGCGATGCCCACGGCCGGTTGGTGTTTCCCGAGGGAACCCGGGAGCCCGATTCCGGGGGCACGGTGGTGCTCACCATAGATGCCAACATCCAGGAGATCGTCGAACGGGAACTGGAACGTGGCTGGCACCAGGCCCAGGCCCGGGCGGCCACGGCCGTGGTCATGGATCCCCACAGCGGGGAGATCCTGGCCATGGCCAGCCTGCCTTCCTACAATCCCAACGTCTACTGGCAGAGCCGGCCCGCTCAACGGCGCAACCGCGCCGTGACCGACTGCTACGAGCCGGGTTCCACCATGAAGGTGTTCACCATGGCCGCGGCCCTGCAAGGGCAGCTGGTGCGGCCCGAAGAAACCATAGACTGCCAGGGCGGGGCCCTGGTGCTGGGCTCTCATACCATCCACGATGCTCACCGCGGCCTGCGGCGGCTTACCGCCAGCGAGGTGCTGGTCCACTCCTCGAACGTGGGCATGGCCATCATCGGCGCCCGCCTGGGCCGGGAGGGCCTCTACCAGGCCTTGCACGAGTTCGGCTTCGGTCGCAAGACCGGGGTCGACCTTCCCGGGGAGGTACGCTGCCGCCTGCGTCCTCCCGCGCGTTGGTCCGACGTGGGCCTGGCCACCATCTCCTTCGGGCAGGGGGTGAGCGTGACCGCCTTGCAACTGCTGGCGGCCTTGAACTCCGTGGCCAACGGCGGCGTCTGGCTGCGGCCGCAGATAGTCCGGGCCATCCGTGATTCCAGCGGCCGCACCATCGACGAAGGGCGGCCCGATCCCCAGGGCCGCGTCATGAGCCGGGAAGTGGCGGCGGAGTTGACGCGCATGATGGTGCGGGTGGTGCAACCGGGGGGAACGGGGACCCGGGCGGCCCTGGACGGTTTCACCGTGGCCGGCAAGACCGGTACCGCCCAGAAGGTCGATCCCGTCGCCGGCGGCTACTCGGAGCACCTGCGGGTGGCATCCTTCATGGGCTTCGTTCCCGCCGAACAGCCGCGCCTGTCCATCCTGGTGGTGATGGACGAGCCCCAGTCCAGCCCTTACGGCGGGGTGGTGGCGGCACCGGTGTTCGCCCGAATTGCCGCGGCGGTGCTGAACTACCAGGGCGTTTTTTCCTCCCGGCCGGCGGTGGCGCGGCCGCGGCCCGACCCCGCGCCCGGGGAGGAGCCGGTCGTGGAAACGGCCCTGATCGTGGAAGAGGCCGAGGCGGTGGCCGGAAGCAGCGCCGAGGTTGCCGCCGGGCGGGTGCCGGACGTCAGGGGACTGTCGGCCCGCGCGGCCCTGCGTCGCCTCTGGGAACGGGGCTACGAGGTGGTGTTGAACGGCTTCGGCCGGGTGGCGCGCCAGCGGCCCGCTCCCGGCAGCCGGCTGCCGCGCCAGGCGGTGGTCCGGCTGGAACTGCAAACCAGGCGCCGGCCCTCGGCCGGTGGCCAGGGTTGAGGAGAAGATCGTGGCCGACCGCCAGCTGGCCCAGCTCCTGGAAGCCCTCGACGAGGTGCAGCTGCAGGGTGATGCCTCCGTGCCGGTGAGCGGCCTGGCCTTCGACTCGCGCCAGGTGCAGCCGGGAGAGCTGTTCGTGGCCCTGAGCGGTGAACACAGCGACGGCCACCGCTACCTGGCCGAGGCGGCCCGGCGGGGAGCCCGGGCGGCGGTGGTGGAACGTGCCGTCTCCGCGGAGCCCTGGCAGGCCCTGGTCCGGGTACCCGACAGCCGGCGCGCCCTGGCCCTGCTGGCGGCCGCCTTTTTCGGATATCCAGCCCGGCACCTGCAGGTGGTGGGGATCACCGGCACCAACGGCAAGACCACCCTGACCTACCTGCTGCAATCGATTGCCCGCCAGGCCGGGCTGCCGGCGGGAGTGATCGGTACCACCGGGGCCAGCTGGCCGGGAGGCACGGCCGGCCTGCAGCACACCACCCCGGAAGCCCCCCTGCTGCAGCGGCTGATGCACACCATGCTGGCCGACGGGGTGCGGCTGGTGCTCATGGAGGCCAGCTCCCACGCCTTGCATCTGCAACGTACCCTGGGGCTGGATTTCCAGGTGGGGGTGTTCACCAACCTCAGTCGCGATCACCTCGATTTCCACGGCAGCCTCGACAGCTACGCCGCGGCCAAGGCCCTGCTGTTCGAGCGGGAGCTGGCCCGCAGCCGGGCCGCCGGGCGCGTGGCGGTATTCAACCGCGACGACCCGGCCTGGCCGGCGGTGGTGGGCGCCTGGTCGGGCCGGCGTCTGGCTTTCGGCCTGACGGCAGCGGCCGAGATCCGGCCGGCCGGGGAACCCGAGTTCAGCCTGGCCGGGTTCCGCTGCCGGGTGGAGACTCCCGGGGGGCAGCTGCAGTTGCGCGGCAACCTGCCCGGCCGGCACAACCTGGAAAACGCCCTGGCGGCGGTGGCCGTGGCCCGGGCGCTGGGACTGGAAGGGAAGGCCATCGAAGGCGGTATCGCCGCCTGCCCCCAGGTTCCCGGGCGCCTGGAACGGGTGGGGCAGGGAGCGGGGCCGGTGGTGCTGGTGGACTACGCTCACACTCCCGGGGCCCTGGAGAACGTGCTGGCGGCCCTGCGCCCGCTGGTGACGGGGCGCCTGTGGGTGGTGTTCGGTTGCGGCGGCGATCGTGACCGCGGCAAGCGCCCGCTGATGGGCCGGGCCGCGGTGCGCGGTGCCGACCTGGTGGTGGTGACTTCGGACAATCCCCGCTCCGAGGAACCAGCCGCCATCATCTCCGAGATCCTGCCCGGCCTGGAGCCGGAAGGACGGAGGCTGGAGCCCGGGGAGCTGGCGACGGCCCCGGGCAACGCCTACTGCGTGGTGGAACAGCGTCGCCAGGCCATCGAGCTGGCCGTGGGCGCGGCCCGGGCCGACGACGTGGTGCTGATAGCCGGCAAGGGACACGAGGACTACCAGATAATCGGTGCCCAGCGGCACCACTTCGATGATCGCGAGGAGGCCAGATGCGCGCTGCAGCGGCGAGACGGGAAGGTGGATTGAGCATGTCCGGCCCTCGGCAACAAGCGCCGGTCCTGGCCACCGCCGAGCAGGTGGCCCGGGCGGTCTCCGGCCGCCTGGTGAGCGGCCGGCCGGATGCCGCCTGCAGCGGTGTCAGCTCCGACAGCCGTACCATTACGCCCGGGCAGCTGTTCGTGGCCCTGCGCGGCGAGCACTTCGACGGGGCCAGCTTCTGCGCCCAGGCCGTGTCCCGGGGCGCTTCCCTGGTGTTGCTGGAACGGCGTTCCTGGAACGAGCGGCTGGCCGGGCAGCTGGCCGGGGCGGCGGTGGTGCTGGTGCCTGACAGCCTGCGGGCCCTGGGCGACCTGGCCGCCTGGCAGCGGCGGCGCTTCGACTTGCCGGTGGTGGGGGTGACCGGCTCCAACGGCAAGACCACCACCAAGCAGATGGTCACCGCGGTGCTGGGCGGAGCGCCGGCGGTGCTGGCCAACCCCGGCAACCTCAACAACCTCATCGGCTTGCCCCTGACGCTGTTGCGCCTGGCCTCCGGCCACCGCCGGGTGGTGCTGGAGATGGGCATGAATGTCCCCGGCGAGATCGCCCGCCTGGCCGAGATCGCCGCTCCCCAGGTGGGAGTGGTCACCAACGTGCACCCGGTGCACCTGGAAGGCCTGGGCAGCATCGAGGCCATCGCCGCGGCCAAGGCCGAGCTGGTCGAGGCCCTGCCGGCCGGCGGCACCGCGGTGCTCAACGCCGACGATCCCCTGGTGTGGAAGATGCGCGAGCGTACCCGCGCCGGTTGCCTGACCTTCGGCAAGGTGACCAATGCCGACGTGCGCATCGACCAGGTGTCGACGGCCGCCGGCCAGAGCCTGGTTACCCTGGAGCTGGCGGGACGGGAGCTGCAGTTGCGCCTGCAGCGGCCCGGCGCCCACAACGCCTACAATGCCGCCGCCGCCGCCGCGGTGGGATTGGCCCAGGGGCTGGCAGCCGCGGAGATCGCCACTCGCCTGGAAGCAGTGGAATGGCCGGCCCTGCGCATGGAGCTGGTAGCGGCCGCCTCCGGGCAGCTGCTCGTGGATTGCTACAACGCCAATCCCCGCTCGGTGCAGGCCGCCCTGCAGACCTTGCGGCAACAGGCGGCCGGGAAGCCGACGGCCGCCCTGCTGGGCGACATGCTGGAGCTGGGCAGCGACAGCCCCCTGCTGCACCGGCAGGTGGGCCAGGCCGCCGCCCGGCAGGGGGTGCAGTGGTTGTGCGCCTTCGGGCCGCTGATGGTCGAGGGTGCCGCGGCCGCCCGCCAGGCGGGGATGAATCAGGTGCAGCACTGCCAGGAGGTCGAAGAGGCAGCCGCCTGGCTGAGCGACAGGCTGCGGCAGGGCTGCTGGGTACTGGTAAAGGGTTCCCGGGGCATGCGCCTGGAACGGGTGGTGGAGCATGCCTGCCGGCAACTCGGTGTCGCCTGGCCGGGCAAGGAGTGAACGGTGCTGTACTACCTGCTCTACCAGCTGGATCAGTGGGTGAACGTGGTTCGCTACCCCTCTTTCCGGGCCATCGCCGCCGATGGCACC
>QMME01000072.1 GCA_003647095.1 Deltaproteobacteria bacterium | reverse complement strand
TGGCTGTCGGGGTTGTCGCTCAGGGGCACGGCGGTGTTGTAGCGATGCCCGCCCAGGTAGCTGACCTTGCCGGTCTGGCAGTTCTCCGGCACGTCCAGGAAGGGATCGGTGATGTCGCACTCGCCGTCCAGGTAGCCGGTCATCCACACGTCCTGGAACCCGGGGCCGCTGGGACCGGTTATGAACACCACCTCCATGTCGTTGCGGTATCTGGTGCCCAGGAAGTCCGACAGGTTGTAGGCCTGCTCCGAGCCGCCGACGGTCTCGAAGAAGCCGTCGAACTGGTTGTAGGGAACCTCGGGGTGAAGCACCTTGATGTCGGCGGAGTCCGGGCGTTGCTCGATCATGAACCCGGCGCCGCGCTCCTTTTCGTCGCGGGGCAGGCAGCAGTCGCGGGTGCCCGAGTCGCAGCCGCCGGCCAGGCACTGGAAGTCGGCATCGGCGCAGGCGCCGTTGTCACAGTCCGGGGGCACACCGTAGGTGGTGAGGAAGTGGCCGTCGCGGCCGGCGTCGTCCAGGAAGGGCCACCGGGGATCGGGGGTGGTGTTCTCGTAGGCGTTGACCGCCTGGCACTCGGCGAAGAAGTGCACCGGGAAGGCCAGGAACTGCCGCACCTCGGCGACCACCTCGTGGCCGTGGTAGGTGATGGGCGACCCCTGGCAATCGGCCTGGTCGGCCGGGCAGTCGTTGCCGTCGCACTCGACCGTCTCGCGATCCCTGACGTCCCAGTGCATGCTCATGATCTGGCAGTAGGCGGGCACGCCGTCGGCGGTGAACAAGGCCCCGTTGCGGTGATCCAGGTTGGGGGCGTCGCAGGTGCCCATGTCGCCCATGATGCTGGGCACGGTGAGCATGTCGGGATTTTCCGTGCCGGGGCCGCAGGGCACCCGGTCGCACTTCCGGTCGGGGAATTCCCGGCCGTTCGACTGCTTGATGCCGGCGGCGATGAGGTAGGAGGTGGCGATGTCCTCGTTGCCGTCGGAGAACACGGCGATGGTGGGAGCGGCCACCATCTCCTTGCGCACGTAGCCGGCGAACTGGGCCGTGGCCCGGTGCACGGAGACCACCTGGTAGACGCTGCGCCGGGCCCAGGGATTGGCATCCCAGAGGTCCCGGTCGTTCCAGGCGTCGATGATGGGCAGGGCGGCGGCGGCATCGGCCGAGTCGATCACGAAGGGCCCGCCCCGGTAGCCGTGGTTGCCCAGGTCGGTGCCGGGGTCGGCCCCGCCCTCGCCGTCCCAGACCACCTCGGCGGTGACGAAGAAATCGGGACTGGCGGTGGGATAGGGGCACTTCTCTCCCGATCCTTCCACCAGGCAGTCCCAGGCGCACTCGTCGCCGGCGGCGTCGCAGGGGGCGGCGTGCCAGGTCTTCTCCTGGTCGATGATCCAGTAGACCTTCACCTCCTGGCGCAACAGCTGGAACAGCAGGCCGTAGGCCTGCAGCATGCCGTGGTCCTGGCAGGCCAGGTCCATGGGGATGATCAGGCTGCCCGGCTCGAAGGTCTTGCGGTAGCCGGCACGGGCGTCCGCGGCCGTCACCAGCAAGATCGCCAGCACCAGCGACATCGGTTGTCTCATCTTCCGTCCCTCCTCTCCGTTCTCCCGGTAATGATACCACAGTCACGACGGGGGAAGGGCGGGATGGTGTCATCACCCCTTGAGCAGCTCGTCGACGGCGCGCAGCACCGCCTTGACCTCGCTGCGGGTATCGGCGTCGAGGGCGGCCAGCTCGCGCTCCCGGTCGAAGTCCCAGGCGGCATGCTCGGCGCGCAGCTCCTCCAGGGCGTCGCTGCCCCGCTCGCGCACCGCGTCGCGGATGCGGCGGTACCTGTCCAGCACCCGGGCGGCGGCGGGAATGCCGGCCGCCCGCTCCAGGAACTCCCGGGTGACGCCCTGGCGCCGGAGCACGAAGTCATCGGCCATGAGGGCCAGCCCCTGCCCGGCCGAGACGGTGGCCACGACCTTTCCCGCGCCGTCGCCGCCCGGGGGAGTGGATGCGCCCGGGGGAGCGGATGCGGCCGGGGGGGTGGACGCGGCCGGGGGCGGCGCGGCCGGTGCCGCTGCCGCTTGCCGGGCGGGACCGGCCGCGGGCTTTTCCTCCCGCGGCGGCAGCCCGGCCTCCCGGCGCAGCTCGGCCATGTCCAGCTCGCCCACCTTCTTGATCAGCTCCTCCAGCGCCGCCGCCGGCAGGGCCCCGGCCTGCTGGAAGATAAGCATGCCCTCGCGGAAAACCGCCAGGGTGGGAATGGACTGGATGCCGAAGACGGCGGCCACCTCGCCCTCGGCCTCGGTGTCGCACTTGCCGAAGACGATGTCGGGGTACTTCTCCGAGGCCTTCTCGAAGATGGGCCCGAACATCTTGCAGGGGCCGCACCACTCGGCCCAGAAGTCGATGAGCACGATGTCGTTCTGCTCGATGGTCTGCTGCAGGTTCTCCTTGGTTATTTCCAGCGTTGCCATGTCGCGTCCTCCCGGGGACGGGGTTCTGCCGTCCGGGCTAAAGTATAGATCCAGCAACCGGGAAGGCAAGGGCGTCGCCGGTCGGCCGCTGCCGATTGCGCTTGACAATCGGTATTTCCCCTGTTCTGGTAACCCGTCGTGTTGATGGTGAATCCACATCTCCCAACCGGTACCCAGGAGGAAGAGCCATGTACGGTTCAGTAGCCGAGTTCATGAACCACGTCAAAGCCAGGAACCCCAACGAGCCGGAGTTCCACCAGGCGGTGGAGGAGGTAATCACCTCCATCTGGAGCGTGATCGAGCAGAACCCCCGCTACCAGGCCGCCAACATCATCGAGCGCATCGTCGAGCCCGAGCGGGTGGTGATGTTCCGGGTGCCCTGGGTCGACGACCAGGGCCAGGTGCGCGTCAACAAGGGCTACCGCATCGAGATGAACAGCGCCATCGGCCCCTACAAGGGAGGCCTGCGCTTCCACCCCAGCGTCAACCTGGGCATCCTCAAGTTCCTGGCCTTCGAGCAGGTGTTCAAGAACTCGCTCACCACCCTGCCCATGGGCGGCGGCAAGGGCGGCAGCGATTTCGATCCCAAGGGCAAGAGCGAGGCCGAGGTGATGCGCTTCTGCCAGAGCTTCATGATGGAGCTGTTCCGCCACATCGGTCCCAACACCGACGTTCCCGCCGGCGACATCGGCGTGGGCGGACGCGAGATCGGTTTCATGTTCGGCATGTACAAGCGCCTGCGCAACGAGTTCACCGGGGTGCTCACCGGCAAGGGCCTGAACTGGGGCGGCTCGCTGATTCGCCCCGAGGCCACCGGCTACGGGGCCACCTACTTCGCCGAGGAGATGCTCAAGACCCGCGGCGAGTCCTTCCAGGGCAAGGTGGTGACCATCTCCGGTTCCGGCAACGTGGCCCAGTACGCCACCGAGAAGGTCACCCAGCTGGGCGGCAAGGTGGTCACCCTCTCCGATTCCAACGGCACGGTGGTCGACCGGGAAGGCATAGACCAGGGCAAGCTGGCCTTCGTCATGGATCTCAAGAACAACAAGCGCGGCCGCATCAAGGAGTACTGCAACAAGTACACCCACGCCGAGTACCTCGAGGGCCAGCGCCCCTGGGGCGTCAAGTGCGACGTGGCCATGCCCTGCGCCACCCAGAACGAGATCAGCACCGAGGAGGCCAAGACCCTGGTCAAGAACGGCTGCATCTGCGTCAGCGAGGGGGCCAACATGCCCACCGAGCCCGGCGGCATCGACGTCTTCCTGGAGAACAAGATCCTCTACGGGCCCGGCAAGGCCGCCAACGCCGGCGGCGTGGCCACCTCGGGGCTGGAGATGAGCCAGAACGGCATGCGCCTGTCCTGGAGCCGCGAGGAGGTGGACGGCCGCCTGCACGGCATCATGAAGTCCATCCACGAGGTGTGCGTGCGCTACGGCAAGGAAGGCGACTGGGTCAACTACGTCAACGGCGCCAACATCGGCGGCTTCATCAAGGTGGCCGACTCCATGTGCGACCAGGGCGTCGTCTGAGGCCCGGCCGGCATCGTTCATCCGGGGCGCCCGCGGGGCGCCCTTTTTTTGTTCAAATGCGGCCGCGAATGGCCTAGAAAGGCTCTCATGACCTCGTCGCGGCGCAAGCAGAAGTACAACCGCCTCATGCACCACCGCATGCGCAGCGTGCTGCTGGTGTCCACCGCCTACGACGCCTTCGTGCTCCAGGAAGAAGGCAACCTCACCGAGCAGATCTTCCTGGAGTACAAGGCCCTGAGCCTGTCCAGCGCCCCGCACGTCACCCACGTCGCCAGCGAGGAGGCGGCCCTGGAGGCGCTGGAAAAGGAACGCTTCGACCTGGTGCTGCGGGTGGCCCGCCTGGCCAACACCGACCTGGGCGAGTTCGGCCGCCGGGTGAAGGAGCTGCGCCCCGGCACCCCGGTGGTGGTGCTGGGCTTCGACCACGGCGAGATGGCCCGCCTGCGCCGCCTGGTCAGCCGCGAGGCCATCGACTCCATCTTCCTGTGGAACGGCGACGCCAAGATCCTGCTGGCCATCATCAAGGAGGCCGAGGACCGGGCCAACATCGACGAGGACATCGCCATCGCCGACCTGCGGGTCATCCTGGTGGTGGAGGATTCCATCCGCTACTACTCGGCCTTCCTGTCCGTGCTCTACCCGGAGCTGATGAAGCAGTCGCAGTCGCTGTTCGCCGAGGGTACCAGCCGCCTGGACAAGCTGCTGCGCATGCGCACCCGTCCCAAGGTGGTGCACGCCAGCGACTACGAAGAGGCCGAGGCCATCGTGGCCAGGTACCGCGACAACCTGCTGGCGCTGATCAGCGACCTGGGCTTTCCCCGCCAGGGAAAGCTCGATCCCCGGGCGGGCCTGCAGCTGGCCCGGCGGGTGCGCCAGCAGATGCCCGACCTGCCCATAGTCCTGCAGTCGGCCGACGAGAAGTACGCCGCGGAAGCCGTCGAGCTGGGCATGTTCGTCACCAAGAACTCGCCCTCGCTGCTGCAGCAGGTGCGTGATTTCCTCATCGAGCACCTGGGCTTCGGCCCCTTCATCTTCCGCCTGGCCGACGGCAGCGAGGTGGCCCGGGCCAGCGACATCCGCGAGTTCCGCGAATGCCTCACCCGCATTCCCGCCGAGTCGCTGCAGTACCACGCCAGCCACAACCACATCTCCAACTGGCTGCTGGCCCGCAGCGAGTTCGACCTGGCCGCCAAGCTGCGCCCCCAGAAGGTGAGCGACTTCCCCTCCCTGGACGCGCTGCGCCGCTACCTCATCGACGAGCTGGGCAAGCTGCGCCGCACCGAGCTGGCCGGCACGGTCACCGATTTCTCCCGCCGGCACTTCGACGGCGAAAGCCTCTTCCAGCGCCTGGGCGGCGGCATGCTGGGCGGCAAGGCCCGCGGCCTGGCCTTCCTGAACCACCTGCTCACCGAGCGCAGCGAAAGCGGCAGCCTGGCGGGCATGCCCATCCGCATTCCCCAGACCTTCGTGCTCACCACCGAGGTGTTCGATCGCTTCCTGGACGACAACCGGCTCCGCAACCTGGCCGCCGGCGGCAACAGCGACGAGATGGTGCGCCAGCTGTGCCTGGCGGCCCACTTGCCCGACGACGTGACCGCCGGCCTGCGGGTCATCCTGGAAAACCTCTCCGGGCCGCTGGCGGTGCGCTCCTCGAGCCTGCTCGAGGACGACATGCTGCACCCCTTCGCCGGCATCTACGACACGGTGATGATTCCCAACAACGCCCCCGGCATCAGCGAGCGGCTGGAGGGGCTGAAACGGGCCGTCAAGCTGGTGTTCGCCTCGGCCTTCTGCAGCAACGCCCGGGCCTACCTCAAGGCCACCGCCAACCGCGCCGAGGAAGAGAAGATGGCGGTCATCATCCAGCGGCTGGTGGGACGGCGCTACGGCGAGCGCTTCTACCCGCACGTGTCCGGGGTGGCCCACAGCTACAACTTCTATCCCCTGCCCCCGCAGCAGGCCGCCGACGGGGTGGTGCACATGGCCCTGGGCCTGGGACGCATCGTGGTCGAGGGAGGCGAGTACCTGCGCTTCTGCCCCCGCTACCCGGCCATCCTGCCCCAGGTGCCCACCCCCGACGACTTTCTCAAGTACAGCCAGCGCAACTTCTACGCCCTGGACCTGGCCGGCGCCCGCTCCGCCGCCGCCGGGGAGGCGGATTTCACCCGCCGCTACGACCTGCCGGCGGCCGAGCAGGACGGCACCCTGCAACTGCTGGCCAGCATCTACGACACCGCCAACGGCATCATCACCGAGAGCCCGGACGCCCGCGGTCCCTGGGTGCTGACCTTCAACAACATCCTCAAGCACCGGGCCGTGCCCCTGGCGGCGGCCCTGGAGCAGCTGCTGGGACTGGCCACCGAGGCCATGGGCACGGCCGTGGAGCTGGAATTCGCCTGCGACCTGGGAGCCTATGCCAGTCGCTTCCGGGGCCAGCCCTCCAGCGAGCCGGCGGTGTTGTACGCCCTGCAGCTGCGCCCGGTGCGGACCAGCGAAGCCCTGCCGGAGCTGGCCGAGCGCGACATCGCCCCGGACGGCGTCGTCTGCCGTTCCCACCGTTCCCTGGGCCACGGCCGCCACGCCGACATCCGCGACGTGATCTACGTCCGCCCCCAGGCCTTCGAGCCTTCCCGCAACCCGGCCATCGCCCGCGACATCGAGCGCATGAACGCCGAGCTGCTGGAGCAGGGGCGCGGCTACCTGCTCATCGGCCCCGGGCGCTGGGGCTCGGCCGATCACTGGCTGGGCATCCCCGTGCAGTGGGCGCAGATCTCCGCCGCCCGGGTAATCGTGGAGGCGACGCTGCCGGACTACCGCGTGGAGCCCTCCTCGGGCACCCACTTCTTCCACAACCTCACCTCGCTGCGCCTGGGCTACCTGACGGTGGCCGCCGACGCCGACCCCGGCGGCGACCGCCTGGACTGGGAGTGGCTGGACCGCCAGCCGGCCCACTGCCAGACGGAGCTGGTCCGCCACCTGCGCCTGGAGCGGCCGCTGCTGGTGGAACTGGACGGGCAGCGGGGCCGGGGCCTGGTGCTCAAGCCCGGCGCGGCGGCCAACCCCGCCCCCTGATCATCCCCCCAGCAGGGCCTTGACGACGAACACCCCGCCCAGCAGCAGGGCCATGACGTACACCAGCGCCGGCACGCCGCGGCCGCGGCCGGCGAGCAGCATCAGCAGCGGGTAGGCGACGAACCCCAGGGCCAGGCCGTCGGCGATGGAGTAGGTCAGCGGCATGCCCACCAGCACCAGGAAGGCGGGAATGGCCTCGGCGGGATCGTCCCAGGGCACCTGGCGGATGCTGCCCAGCATGAGAAAGCCCACCAGCACCATCACCGGGGCGGTGACCGGGTGCAGGAACACCCCGGCCCCCACCTCCACCCCGCCGCCGACGGTCTTGACCAGGGGATAGCAGAACAGCGCCAGCAGGAAGCCGGCGGCGGTCACCAGCGCCGCCAGCCCGGTGCGGGCCCCGGCCGCCACCCCGGCCGCCGACTCGATGTAGCTCGACACCGTCGAGGTGCCCAGCAGGGCCCCGGCAGTGGTGCCCACGGCGTCGGCCAGCAGGGCCCGGCCGGCGCGCTCCAGCTTGCCGTCGCGCAGCAGGCCCGCCTGCTGGCCCACCCCCACCAGGGTGCCGATGGTGTCGAACAGCACCATGAACAGGAAGATCACCACCACCGGGATCATGGCCGTGTCCCAGAGCGCCGCCAGGTCGAGCTGCAGCAGCACCGGCCGGGGGTCGGGCGGCAGGTCGAACAGGCCCTGCCAGCGCAGCACCCCGCTGGCCAGGCCCAGCGCCGTCGTGGCCAGGATGCCCAGGAGGATGGCCCCGGTCACCCGCCGGGCCATGAGCGCCGCCGTCACCACCAGCCCGAACAGGCTCAGCAGCGCCACCGGGGAACCCAGGTCTCCCAGCTTCACCATGGAGCCCGGGGCCGCCACCACCAGCCCGCCCTGCTGCAGGCCGATGAAGGCGATGAACAGGCCGATGCCGGCGGGAATGGCGAACTTGAGCGACCGCGGCAGGGCATCGATGATCTTCTCGCGGAAGCGAAAGGCGGCCAGCAGCAGGAACAGCACCCCGGAGAGGAACACCGCCGCCAGGGCCGCCTGCCAGCCCACCTTCTGCCCGGTGACCACGCCGCTGACCACGGTGACGAAGAAGAAGTTCTCCCCCATGCAGGGGGCCAGCGCCACCGGGTAGTTGGCCCCCAGGGCCATGATTACCGTGGCCAGGGCCGACGACAGGCAGGTGGCCACCAGCACCGCCCCGAAGTCCATGCCCGCGGAGGCCAGCACCCCGGGCTGCACGAAGATGATGTAGGACATGGTCAGGAAGGTCACCACTCCGCCGCGCACCTCGGCGCGCACCGTGGTGCCGTGTGCGGACAGCTCGAACCAGCGCTCCAGCATGACGCCCTCCCCGCCTCCGGGCACCTAGCCCAGCCGGCGGCGCAGGCGCTCGAACACGCGGCCGGCGCGCCGCTCCACCTCGTCGGCCAGCCGGGTGGCCCGCCGCCGGGTCTTTTCCCGGAAGGCCTCGTCGTCCAGCTCGCCCAGGTTCACCAGCACGTTGAGCAGCGCCCCGGCGGCGGCCGCCCGGGCGCAGGCGGCGCCCACCCCGGCGTCGCAGTGGGCGTTGGGGTTGCCGTGGCGGGCCGCCTGCTCCACCAGGCGGATCACCTCCCGGCAGTGCTGCAGCACCGCCAGGGGCACCCGTACCGCCCCGCGGGTGGCCTGCTGCAGGGCCTGCCGGCGTTGCCGGCGCTCGTCGGCCGTGTCCCGGGGCAGGCGCAGCGCCTCCATGACGCGCTCGAAGGCGGCGGTGTCGTCGTCCACCGCCTGCAGCAGCTCGTCCTTGAGCCGCTGGGCCCGCTCCCCCAGCCGGCACATGTCCTGGTGGTGCCCGGCGAAGGCGGGGCGTCCGGCGGTCAGGGCCGCCACCATGCTGGCCAGGGAAGAAGCCAGCGCCCCGCACAGGGCGGCGGTGCTGCCGCCCCCGGGAGCCGGGGAACTGGAGGAAAGCGTGTCGCAGAAGTCGCGCAGGGAAGATTCGGCCAGCGGCCGTCCGGCGGCGATGCGGTACTCGACGATCTTCTTCTCGGGTTCGAAGCGGTAGAGCTCGTTCAACCCCAGGCTGCGGACGGCCACCCGCAGCAGCTCCCGCTCCGGCACCCCGGTGCCCTGGCCGGCCCGGCGCAGGAAGTGCCGCCCGGCCTCGAGCAGGCATTCCCTGGGGGCCAGGCCCACCAGCTCGCTGCCGGTGCAGCGCACGCCGCGGCGCTCGGCCTGGCGGCAGACCTCCTCGAACACCTCGGCCAGGGGGGTCTGCCGGTAGTCGGTGAGGTTCATGCTCACCTGGGCGCAGCCGAACTCCTCCAGGTACCAGCCCACCGCCTTGACGTGCTTGAACTTGCCCGCCTGGCGGCGGGGGCGGCCGTCGCGGCGGCGCAGGATGCGCCCCTGCCGGTCGCGCCGGGCCCGGCCGGCCTCGCGGATGTCCAGGGCGATGTCGTGGGCGATGCGCCGCTCGCGGGTGTTGAGGTTGAAGTTGTAGGCGATGAGGAACTGGCGGGCGCCGATGATGGTGGCGCCGGTCTTGGCGCAGTCGTCCAGGCTGCCGAAATCCGGCTGCCAGTAGGGATCGCCCCGGCGCGCCGGCAGCGACTCGTACTCGCCGCGGCGCACCTCGGCCAGGTTGCGCCGCTCGGGCCGGCTGGCGGCGGCCTCGTACAGGTAGACGGGAATCCCCAGCTCGGCGGCTACCCGCCGGCCCAGCTCGCGGGCCAGGCGGGCGCAGCCGTCGAGGTCGATGCCGCTGACCGGCACCAGGGGGCAGACGTCGCAGGCCCCCAGGCGGGCGTGGGTACCCTGGTGCCGGCGCATGTCGATGAGTTCCGCCGCCCGGGCGATGCCCCGGAAGGCTCCTTCCAGCACCGCCTCCGGCTCCCCCACGAAGGTCATCACCGTGCGGTTGGTGGCGGCGCCGGGATCGACATCGAGCAGCTGCACTCCCTCCGCCGAGGAGACGGCCGTGGCGATGGCGTCGATCACCGCCGGCTCGCGGCCTTCGCTGAAATTGGGTACGCATTCGACGAGTTGCACCTGGACCTCCTTGCCGGTTTTGAGAACCGGCGTAGCATAGCAACCCCCCCGGCGGCCCACAAGAATGTTTGACAGCCGGCGTCCCCTGGTCGATGATTCGCCCCATGGCGTTGATATGTCCCAAGTGCCTGTCGGACATGTCCGAGGTCGAGCACCAGGGCGTGACGGTGGACGTCTGCCAGGGCTGCCGCGGCATCTGGCTCGACGCCGGCGAGCTGGCCGAGCTGCGCGGCGCCGAGGAAGACCTGCCGGTCAACCCCGACACCATCGAGGCCGGCGACCGCTACCTGCAGGCCACCACCTACATCTGCCCGCGCTGCGAGGGCAGCTTCGAGACCTTCGAGTACGCCCCGGGCAGCGACCTCTACATCGACCGCTGCACCAACTGCAAGGGCATCTTCCTCGATCACGGCGAGTTGCAGAAGATCCGCGCCCTGAGCGCTCCCGCCCGGCGCACGCTGTCGCTGGAGCAGGAGACCGAGCAGCAGCGGCGCCTGCGGCAGATGATGCGGCGCATGCGCCAGCAGGAGAAGCTGGCGGAGGACCGGCCACCGCTCCCGGAAGGGCAGCGCAGCTTCCGCCGCAGCGGCGGCGGGGTCTACCTGTTCCAGTTGCTGACGGGGTTGCCGGTGGAAGTCGAAAACCCGCGCCGGCGCTTTCCCTGGGTGACCCTTGTACTGCTCATGGCCAACGTGCTGGTGTTCCTGTTGCAGCTGGGCATGCTTTCCCTGTCTTCCCGGGAGATGCTGCGCTGGGCCTTCCTTCCCGGGGATTTCCTGGCCGGCCGCCACCTGGAGACCCTGTTCACCTCCATGTTCATGCACGGCGGTTTCCTGCACCTGGCGGGCAACATGTACTTCCTGTGGCTGTTCGGCGACAACGTCGAGGACCGGCTGCCGCGCGGGGTCTACCTGGCCTTCTACCTGGCCTGCGGGCTGGCGGCCAGCCTGGTGCATGCCCTGCTCACCAGCCAGCCCTACATACCCACGGTGGGCGCCAGCGGGGCCATCTCCGGGATCATGGGCGCCTACCTGGTGTTGCACCCGCGGCGCAAGATGTACCAGGTGATCTGGTTCGTCCAGTTCAAGGTGTCGGTGGCCTTCTACCTGCTGTTCTGGCTGGGCCTGCAGATCGTCATGTCCGCGGCCGGGCTGGGCGGAGTGGCCTGGTTCGCCCACATCGGCGGCTTCGTGGTGGGCGCGGCCGGCATGTGGCTGCTGCGCCGGGCCAACCTGGTGACCCCCGACCCGCTGGAGGCGGCGGCCTAGCCGGCACTCTTTTCCAGCAGCAGGAACATCTCCCGGTTGCCGTCGGCGCCGCTGAGGCGGGAATCGGCCCGGCCCAGCTCGCGCAACCCCAGCCCGCGGGCGTGGCCGGCCACCCGCTCCAGCGCCTGCCGGCGCAGGCCGTCGTCGCGCACGATGCCGCCCTTGCCCACCTTCTCGCGTTCCAGCTCGAACTGGGGCTTGACCAGCGCCAGGATGCGGCCGCCGGGGCGCAGCAAGGCGGCCACCGGCCCCAGTACCAGGCGCAGGGAGATGAAGGACAGGTCCAGGGTGGCGAGATCCACCGCCTCGCCGAGGGCGGCGGGTTCGAGGTGACGCAGGTTGGTACGGTCGTGCACGATGACCCGCCCGTCGCGGCGCAGCTTCTCGTGCAGCTGGCCGCGGCCGACATCGACGGCATGGACCCGGGCGGCGCCGCGCTGCAACAGGCAGTCGGTGAAGCCGCCGGTGGAGGCCCCGGCGTCCAGGGCCACCAGGCCGGCGACGGCGACGTCCAGGTCGTCGAGGGCCCCGGCCAGCTTCACCCCGCCCCGGGAGACGTAGGGATGATCGACGCCGCGCAGCCGCAGGCGGGCCCCCGCCGCCACCCGGGTGCCGGGCTTGTCCACCGGCCGGTCGTCCACCAGCACCCGGCCGGCCATGATCAGCGCCTGGGCCCGCTGCCGGCTGGGACAGAGCCCGCGCTCTACCAGCAGCACGTCGATACGCGGCCTGTCCCGGTTGGCGGGCATGCGGGCTCAGGCGCCCCGGGCCGCCCGCCGGCCCCCGGCCAGCTCCAGGGCGGCCTTGACGATACCGCCGGCGTCCAGGCCCAGCCGGGCGCGCAGCTGCCCCGGCCGGCCGTGCTCGACGAAGCAATCCTCCACCCCCAGCATCCGCAGGGCCACGCCGCTGCGGCCGGCCCGTTGCAGGCAGGCCGCCACCGCCTGGCCGAAGCCTCCCTCGAGGGTGTTTTCCTCCACGGTGAGCAGGCGCCCGCAGCCGTCGGCCAGGCGCAGCAGCAGCCGTTCGTCGAGCGGCTTGCGAAAGCGGGCGTCGGCCACCAGCACCGGCAGGCCCCGCCGTTCCAGCACCTCGGCCGCCTGCAGGGCGGGCCGCAGCATGGTACCGATGGTGACGATGGCCAGGCGGGGCTGGTCCACCGGGTGGTGCACCAGCCGCCCGCGCCCCACCTCCAGGCGCCGCGGCCGCCGGCGCGGTTCCACCCCCAGGGCCGCGCCGCGGGGATAGCGCAGCGCCGCCGGCCCCTCCAGCCGCAGGGCGGTGTGCAGCATGTCCACCAGCTCGGCCTCGTCGGCCGGGGCCATGACGGTGAGGTGGGGAATGCTGGCCAGGTAGCTGAGATCGAACAGGCCGTGGTGGGTGGGCCCGTCCTCGCCGACGATGCCGGCGCGATCCAGGGCGAAGGTCACCGGCAGCCGCTGCAGGCAGACGTCGTGGACGAGCTGGTCGTAGGCCCGCTGCAGGAAGGTGGAGTAGATGGCCACCACCGGGCGCAGCCCCTGGCTGGCCAGGCCGGCGGCGAAGGTGACGGCGTGCTCCTCGGCGATGCCCACGTCGTAGAAGCGATCGGGGAACTGGCGGGCGAAGGCCGCCATCCCGGTGCCGTCGGGCATGGCGGCGGTGACGGCCACGATGCGCTTGTCGTGGCGGGCCTGTTCCACCAGCGCCCGGGAGAAGATCTCGGTGTAGCTGGGCGCCGGGCCGGCCGCCGCCAGTAATTCGCCCGTCCGGGGATCGAAGGGGCCCACCCCGTGGAAGCGGCTGGGTTCGGCCTCGGCGCAGGGCAGGCCGCGGCCCTTGCGGGTGCGCACGTGTACCAGCACCGGCCCGTCCAGCTCGCGCACGTTCTGCAGTATGGCCAGCAGGGCGGACAGGTCGTGCCCGTCCACCGGGCCCACGTACTGGAAGCCCAGTCCCTCGAAGAGGATGCCCGGGGTGAACATCACCTTGGCGCTCTCCACCGCCCGGCGCATCCAGTGCAGGGTGCGCTCTCCCAGGCGCGGGTGGGCGGCCAGCACGGCCTTGATGCGCCGGCGCAGCATGTTGAAGGTGGGGCCGCTGAGGTGGTGGCTGAGCCAGTGGCTGACCGCGCCCACGTTGGGGGAGATGGAGTACTCGTTGTCGTTGAGGACCACCAGCAGGT
>QMME01000071.1 GCA_003647095.1 Deltaproteobacteria bacterium | reverse complement strand
TCAGTACCGCCTGGAAATCCGCGGTAATGGTGCGCATGCGCGCTGCCCACTGCTGGCCGTATTGCTCGGCCAGCTTGAAGAAGGAAGATACGTCGATGCCGGCACAAAAGATGGGCCCCTGCCCGCGCACCACCAGTGCGCGCAGATCGTCTTCCCGCCCGGCTTGCTGCAGTGCCCGTTCCAGGGCCTGCCACATCTCCAGGTCGATGGCGTTGCGCTTGTCCTCCCGCGCCAGTGTCACCACCAGGACATCTGCGTTCCTGGTCACCGTGAGTTTCTCAGTCATGGTCTTCTCGCTCCTTCTTGCTCCCGTCATCATCTCCTCCAGCAACACCACCAGTAGCGAGCAGCGTATCTCAGTCCACCTCTATAACCACGTCTTCAAGCGCCCTCCGGCCCGGGTTGCGAGGCACCTCGGCGGGCTTGCCGAAGCAGAGGATGGCCACCGGCCGGTGGGCCGGAAGCACACCGAGTAACTGGGAGACGCTGCGCTCGTCAAAGGCACCAACCCAACAGGAGCCCACTCCCAGGGCATGGGCGGCCAACAACATGTTCTGGCAGGCGGCGGCGGTATCCTGCAGGCAGTACAGATCCACCCCACGTTGCTTGTAGGTGGCCCGGGCCCGCTGGGTATCGGCACACACCACCACCACCACCGGCGCCTCGGCAATGAAACCCTGGCCCAGGGCCGACTGGCTGAGTTTCTCCTTGAGGTAGCCATCCCGCACCACGTAGAAGAACCAGGGCTGCACGTTGCCCGCCGTCGGGGCCCAGGTGCCGGCGCTCAGTATGGCCGCCACCACCTTCTCGGGCAACGCTTGTTCCTGGAAGCGACGGCAGCTGCGCCGCTGGTGGATGGTTTTCAACACCTGCTCCTGCATGGCTTCACTCCCGAACGGTTCCTACCAACCGGGCGCATGATAACCCAGCCGGCACACTGGAACAACTCGAAACGCCGCCTTGGCCGCGTCCCGAGCGTGATTGACAGCATCGCCAGGGGCGATCTAGCATGAACGACAAGGAGTTCTCATGAAGCCGTTCATTTCCGGCCTGGTCATGGTCCTGCTGCTGGGTACCGTTCCGGCGGGAGCCCAGGAGGAAGACGACGATGCCGGACTGAACATCGTCCCCCTGGTAAATCCTGATGCACCCCGACTGGCGGTATGGTTCGTGGCCCAGCCGGGCATCGCCCTCGAGGACGCCTCGGCGGTGGAAAGCCAGGTATTCGAATCCCTGCTCAACCACCGCGACGTCCGCCTGCTGGGTCGCGAGGCGGTACAGGACAAGCTCTCGGCTAGCGGAAAGGAGAAGTTGCTGCAGTGCCGTGGACAGGAACGCTGCCTGCTCGGCATCGGCCGCGCCCTGGCCGTGGAGCGGCTGGTGGGCGTTTTCATGAGGCGGGAGGAAGGCGATTACCGCATCGAGATCAAGAGCCTGCTGCTGCAGGACCAGCCCCTCCAACTCAACTCGGTGGTGGACGGTCCACTACGGGAACTGCTCGTAGGAGGAATCGACGGCGCCATCGCGGCCATTTTCGAAAATCCCGACCAGTACGCCCCGCTGGTACTGGACCGACCCGTACCGCCACGACGTACGCCGCAAAGAAAGCCGACGCCGGCCGGCGAACGCGTGGCTTCCCCTCCTCCACCCGCTCCGGCTAGCAAGGTTGCCAACCGCGTTGCCGCCGGCAATCCTGCTGGCAGCCAGCCGGTCTCGCCTCCAACAGCGACCACCGTCTCGGCTCCGGCCGACAAGACCGGCATATCGCGCACCATCCCGGCCCGCCCCGGCTTCCTGCGCCGGCACCTGGGTTCGACCATCTCCCTGGGCGCCGGAGTAGCCTGCCTGGCCAGCGGGGTGGCCCTGGGAGTGTTGGGACAGCAAATCGCCGACGAGCAATCGCGGCAGTACGATCCCGGACGTGACAGTACCGGCCGCAGTTACACCACGGCGGCCAACGTCCTTTTCGGCCTGGCCGGGGCGGCGGCGGCCACCTCGGTGGTCTTGTTTCTCTGGGTGGAAAACGACGATGCCAACCAGGCTGCCCTGACCATCCTGCCGGCACCGGGCGGCCTGCAGGCAGCGGGTAGATTTTGAAACCGAGCGGTTACACGACCTCGGCAGTGGTGTTGCTGCTGCTGGCCTGCTGGGCACCTGCCTGCAGCTACTCACCAGGGTACGAGGGCAGCCTCTGTGCCGATGCGGAACCACGCTGCCCGGAAGGTTTCACCTGCCATAACGGCTATTGCACTGCGTCGAACAATCTAGCCGAGGAGCAGCAACCTGCCGGCGATGACGGCGGCAGCGGCGACGACGGCGGTGTCGCTGATGCCGACGCCCCGGCCGACCCCGGCGCGGATACCGGCCCGGGAGATTTCCCCGCCGACGACACCGGTGCAGACGGCGATTACCCCGGCGCCGACGATGCCGGAGTAGCCGACGCCGCAGACGAGGGCGGTGATCTGCCCGGAGACGATGATCCCTGCGCCGACAAGCAATGTCCGAACGGCTATTTCTGCAACCCCCAAAGCGGCAGCTGCGTTCCTTGCGAGACCAACGATCACTGCGGCCCGGCCTGCCAGGCCTGCCCCGACGGGGAACAATGCCAGGAAATGAACGGCGAGCACTGTTGCCGGACGACATGCAATTTCGAAAGCGCCTGCCTGCAGCTGTCCTGCGGGGGTGCCGACTGGGTCTGCAGCTTGAAGTTCGGTCCCGAACGCTGGGAGTGGAGTCAGGATACCGGCTCGACCCTGTTCTGCACCCTGGCGGAGGTTATTCAGCCGGGCCAGAACCAACCGGTGGAAGGAACTTTCCGCTGTATCGACGAAGACAACCTGGGCTTCTACTGCACCTACGACGGTGCCTGCCAGGAAGGCAGCTGCCAGCCCAACTCCACCCCGGGAACCGAAAACAGCCACTACTGTGGCGGGGTCTTCGGCTGCAACTCCGCCGACGACCGCTGCCGCCTGTACAAGAAGCTGGGCAGTTCCTGCCGCTTCAACTTCGACTGCCAGTCGTTCTGCTGCTCGCGTGAGCAAACCGGCAAATGCATCATTCCCGACGCCAATCGCGGCAACTGCAAGATCGCCGCCACCGAGTACTGGAGCGATCTCACCCCCTATACCTGGGTGGCCTACGACCAGCAGGACCCCCACGACATCGGCCGCTGGATGCCCCACGACGGCCACGACGGCCCCACCTGCCAGATCGACGCCGACTGTGACTCCGGCAAATGTTCGGGCATGGGCACCAAGAAGTGTGTCTTTTCCAACTGCCTGGGCGGCGACCCGGAGAATTCCGACATCCGAACCAAGTACTTCTGCTCGGCCGACATCGGTGACGGCGGCACCGCCGCCTACCTGCCCACGGTAACCAACTCCGATCCCCTGCCTCAAGATGCAGAGTGTAACTAGACTCTAATCATCTCTAGCGGCCAGGGCTGGGGCAGGTAGATGCGCTCGAAAAGCCCGATGGCGTAGCGGTCGGTCATGCCGGCCACGAAGTCGCACACCGCCCGGCGACGGCGTTCGCGGGAGCCATCGGGAGCATGCCCCAGCAACTGCCGGTACAGCTCGTCCCGCTCCAACAACAAACCGAACAGTTCCTCCAGCATGCGCTGGCACTTGATAAACTCGTCGTGCACGGTGGGGTTGTCGTAGACGTTCTCCCAGAGAAAGTCGCGCATCTCGGCGATGGCCTGTTCCATCTCGGCACTCATGCGCACCCGTGGCTCCCGGTCCAGGTTAGTACTGGCCAGCACGTCCTTGACCGCCCGGGCGATGCGCTGGGAGTGGGTACGCCCCAGCGTCTTGAGCAACGGTCGGGGAATGTCGCTCAGGCGCAGCACCTCCCCGCGCAGGGCATCGTCGGTATCGTGGTTGACGTAGGCCACGATATCGGCAATGCGTACCAACTGCCCCTCCAGGGTCAGCGGCAACCTTTCCGCCGCCCCGCGCACGATGTGACCGCGCCCCTTGGAGTGGCGGGCGATGCCATCGACCACCTCGCGGGTGAGGTTGAGCCCCTGGCCGCCGTTTTCCAGTTCCTCCACCACGCGTACACTCTGTTCCACGTGACGAAAGCCCCCGGGCATGAGCCGGGCGAGCACCGCTTCGCCGGCATGACCGAAGGGAGTGTGTCCCAGGTCGTGGCCCAGGGCGATGGCCTCGGTGAGCTGTTCGTTCAGGCGCAGCGCCCGGGCCAGGGTACGCGCTATCTGGCTCACCTCCAGGGTGTGGGTCATGCGCGTGCGGTAGTGATCCCCGCGCGGAGCCAAGAACACCTGGGTCTTGTGTAGCAGCCGCCGGAAAGACTTGCAGTGAAGAATCTTGTCACGGTCGTGCTGGAAGGCCGGCCGTACCGGGCAGGGCCGGGCCGGGTGGCGCCGGCCCCGGGAACGGTCGGAGAAGGCTGCCGCCGGGTGCAGCAGCTGGTGTTCCTGGCGCTCGAGCATCTGGCGAATGTTCATGGCGACTGCCTCCTGTCGCGGGCATTTCCGGCAAAGACCAGCTCCAGCTGGGGAGGAAACAGGCGTACTGCTTCCAATCGCACCTGCACCTTCTGGCCGGCCAGGTAGGACTTGCGGCTGCGCCGGCCCACCAGGGCCAGGCGCTCGGGCACGAAGCGATAGTAGTCGTCGCGCATGGCGGCTATGTGCAGCAAGCCCTCGATGCCCGAGGGTTCCAGGGTGACGAACAACCCGAACTCGGTAGGGAAGGAGATGCGCCCGGTAAACTGCTCGCCCACGTGCTGCTGCAGGTAGGCTGCCCCGTACAACGCCTGGGCCTGGCGCTCGGCGGCCAGGGCCCGGCGCTCGCTCCGAGAACACTGCTCGGCCAGGGCCTCCAAGTCCTCCAGTTCCTCGGCCTCGGCCGCCACCGGTATCTGCAGTTTCCGACCGACGGCGATCCCCTGGCTACCGGCCCGCTCCAGCAGCCTGGTCAGCTGGCGGTGGACCAGCAGGTCGGGATAGCGCCGGATGGGTGAAGTAAAATGCAAGTAGGCCGAGCTGGCCAGCCCGAAATGCGGCCGGCACTCCGCGGCATAGAAAGCCTGCATCAGCGAACGCAGCAACAGGGAATGCAGCACCTGGCGCAGGGGGCTGTCTTCCAGGGAACGCAGGTAGCCGGCGATCTCTGTCGGGGTGACATCACCGGAGAATGCCGCCGGTGCTCCCAGTTCGCGGGCCACCTCGGTAAAGGCCTGGAGCTTGTCAGCATCGGGAGGTGGATGCACCCGGTACAGCGCCGGTACGCCGCTGTCGCGCATCAAGGTGGCCACCTGCTCGTTGGCGGTCACCATGAACACCTCGATGAGACGGTGGGCAAAGAAGCGCTCCGCCGGTTTGATCAGCTTTGGCCAGCCTTGCTCGTTCACCACTACCTGCAACTCGGGCACCTCGAGGTCGAGCATGCCCAGCCGTTTCCGGTGGGCCAGCAGGGCCCGGGCACAGGCATTCGCGGCCCGTAACATGGTCACTTGCCCGGCAGCGACTCCTTGCTTGTGTCCGTCCAGCACCCGTTGCACTTGCCGGTACGTTAGCCGCGCGGCAGAACGAATCAGGCTGCGACGCAGACGAGCCGAGCGTACCCGGCCATCGTCCCCTACCTCCATCTCCACGCTGACTGCGGGCCGGGGCCTGCCGGGAGCCAGGCTGCACAGCTGCTCGGAGAGCCGGTGCGGCAACATGGGATAGACGTGGCCGGGCAGGTAAGTGCTGCAACCGCGTCGCCGGGCCTCCTGATCAACGGCGCTACCCGCAGGAACATAGCGGGCGACATCGGCAATCGACACCAGCAGTCGGTAACCGTCGCCCTGCTTCTCGACGAAGATGGCATCATCGAAGTCACGGGCATCGTCGGGATCGATGGTCACGTGTTCCAGTTTCCGCAGATCGGCGCGACCGGCCTCCGGCCCGGCAAGTTCCCCCAGCGCCGAAACCTCGTCCTCGGCCGCGGCGGGGAAGTCGTCCGTCAACCCCGAGGCGATTTGCAGGCGGCGCAGTTCCGTATCCAGCACTCCCGGTTGCCCCAGTACCTGGGCCACTTGCGCCTGGAGGGGATTGCCGCTGTCCGGACGCACCGCCACCACCGTGCCATCATCGATGTCGCGGGTGCTGGAACGACGCACGATCAGCGGATCCAGGCGACCGTCGTCCGGAACCAGCAATACGAAGCGGCCGCCCCGGTGCAGGGTGCCCACGATCTGCTGGCGACCGCGCTGAAGAATCTCCTCCACCCGGCCCCGGCCCCCTCCGCTACGGTCGGCATCCAGCAGTTTCACCCGTACGCGATCCCCGGGCATGGCCCCTCCCTTGTTCTCGGGGGCGATGCCCACCGTGGACCCGTTGCCATTGCCGGCCAGTTCCAGCCAGCCGCGGCCCCGGGCCCGAACCAGTCCCTCGGCGAAAAACTCCCGGTTGGCCCGGGCATAGCGGCCACGCCGGTTGTTGCTGACCTGGCCCGAGGCCACCAGTCGTTGCAACAGCCGCCTGACCCGGCGGCGCTGCTCCGGCGGCAGGCCCAGGCGCCGCAGTAGCTGGCGTATGCTCAGCCCCGCCGGGCCAGCAGCCTCCAGGCCCTCGAGCAGTCTCTCCCCCAGTTGCTTGTCGGAAATGCGGTTCAAGTCGGCCGATCCATGAAGCCGGCGGCGTTGTCGTGCACGGCCGCCCGGATATCCTGTTCGTCAAGGCCCATTTCCCGCATGGCCTGCTCCGCCGCCGGCACCCCGAACAGGTAGGAAGGGTTGGCTCCCAGGTCTGAAGAGACGATGATCCGGGCCCCTCCCCGGCTGGCCACCAGCCCGGCGACCCGAGCCGGCGACAGCTTGGCCGGGTGCACCGTGAGCCCCAGCCAGCAACCGCTGTCCGCGGCCGGCTCCAGGGTGTCCTCGTCCAGGTGATCGAGGCAAACCCGCTCCGGGGCGATGCCGCTGTCGGCGAGTATTTCCAGCGTCGTCCGCAACCTCATCGCCTTGTGTCGCCGCGGGGTATGCACGATGACCGGCAGTTTTTCCTGGTCGGCCAGGCGCAGCTGTTCCAATAAAGCCCGCCTCTCGGCCGGGCTGTCGTCTTCCAGTCCCACCTCGCCCACGGCATCGGCGACCAGTTCCCGCCAGATCGCGGGCAGGCGAGGCCACAGCTCTTCGGCCTGGCGGGCGGGTATGCCCCGGGGATGCACCCCCAGCGCCAGCCAACACTTCACCCCGGCCGCCTGCAGGCGAGGTCGATCCACCCGGGCCAGGCGGCGGAAGTGATCCAGTACCGACTCGGGCAGGCTGAAGCCGCCCTCCTCGCCGGCCACCGCCACCACCCCGGCGCAGCCGGCGGCTGCCAGGCGACGAAAGTCCTCACTGGAGCGGTTGTTGGCATGCACGTGGGCGTCGATGAAAGGCGGCATCTCGGCCCGGATGGTAGCCGTGCCCCCGCCCGTCGTCAAGCGGACCTTGATTGAGGGGGACGGTCGTCCTAATCTGTTGCCAAGGAGAATTCCATGAAAAGCCTGTCTCGTCGTTTGCTGGTGCTGTACACCCTGGTGGTCTTCCTGCCGTCGCCCGAACCGGCCCGGGCCGGCCGGCTGGCTCCCGATCTCACGGCCGGGACTTTCGCCAATTCGATCGCCGGGCAGCAGGTGTGGCTGCGGGTCGTGGGCCGGCGTGACGAAAGCGGGCGGGTACTGCATTCCCTGCACCGCCTGCCGCCGTCCCCGGCCAGCCTGGTGCTGGCCAGCAGCGATGCCACCGGCCGTGACTGGGTCTGGTTGCGGGTGCCCGCCGAGCAGGCCTGGTCCCTGGCGCAGGAACTGGCCGGGCGACCCGGGGTGGAAGTCGTGGAACACTACCGGTTGCCGGTGTTGCTCAACGACGACTCCACCTGGCTGCTGCAATCGGGCGACGAAGACACCGGGCGCACGGTGTTTCGCAAGGGACTCACCGGCACCGGGCAGGTGGTGGGAGTGGCAGACAGCGGCCTGGACGCCGACGCCTGCCAATTCCGCTACGGTGCCGAGGCCGAGGCGGTGACCACCGCCATTGCCTTCCCTCAGCCTCCGCTGACTCCGGAGACCAGGCCGGAGAACAAGGTGGTGGGCTACTTCATCATCGGCCAGGCCGAGGCCTACGATGATGCCAGTGGCGGCTTCCACGGTACCCATACCACCGGTTGCATGGCCGGAGACGACTACCAGCACCTGGCCACGGCCAGCGCCGCCGGCCACGATCCTCAGGACGGCATGGCCCCGGGAGCACAGATCGTCTTCCAGGACATCGGTGCCAACGACGGCAACCTGATGGGGTTGCTGGGAGTGAGCATGTACGACCTGCTGCTGCAGGCCTGGCGGGCCGGGGCCCGGGTGCACAACAACAGCTATGGCAGCCCCACCCTGGCCGTAAACTACGACTCCGACTCGGCCGCCATCGACGAGGCCTGCTGGCGGCTCAACGACCTGGTGGTGGTATTCGCCGCCGGTAATTCCGGGGCCGACCAGAACGGCAACCTCATCGAGGAGAGCCTGGGCGGCACCGGCTCCACTGCCAAGAACACCGTGGTTGTTGGCGCTTCCGGGCCGGTAAGACTCGACCTCTGGGGCACCATCTACTACCTGCAGGACGACCTGCTGTTCTTCTCCAGCCGCGGTCCCACCGCCGACGGGCGCATCAAGCCCGAGGTGGTTGCTCCCGGGCTGGTGTTCTCGGCCAACAGCGACCCGGACACGGCCATCGACCTGGGCTGCTGCGACTATACCGGGAAGAACAACAAGAAGGTGAGCAACAACGAAGACGACAACTGCAACGTCGACCAGGACTGGCCCACCATGGGCACCAGCTTCTCCTCGCCGCTGGTGGCCGGGGCAGCGGCCCTGGTACGCCAGTATTTCACCGACGGCTTCTGGGCCAGGGGAACCCGCGATGAGGATAGCGGCTTCAATCCCACGAATGCCCTGGTCAAGGCAGCCCTGGTGGCTTCGGCCCGGCCCCTGTCCGGAGAGATCGTGGGCATGGGCGTAAACGCCGCGCTTACCCCGCCGCCTTCCTTTGCCCAGGGATGGGGGCGGGTGCTGCTCGAAGACGCGCTGTCGTTTACCGATGACGAGAAGATCACCCTGGTGCTCGACGACGTGCCCAACCCCGTCCCCGACAATCCCATGCTGGCCGAAGACGCACCCCTGCCCCCCTTTGCCGGCGGGGCGGCGCTGGCCAGCGGCGACCAGGCCCAGTTCCGCCTGCCGGCCCTGGCCGCTGGCGGCACCCTCAAGGTGGTGCTGGCCTGGTCTGATCCACCGGCCGAGGCCTATGCTCCCTTTACCCTGGTGAACGATCTCGACCTCGAGGTGGGCACCCCGGATGGTCGCCTCTATCGCGGAAACATCGCCCTGGAAGACGGCCTCAGCCAGCCGGCGGCATCACTGGACCCCGACCACGCCAACAATCTCGAGGTGGTGGTACTGACCGGGCCGCTGCCGGCTGGCAGCGAAGTGGCGGTGCACGGCGGCGCCGTACCTGGCAACGGCGAGCCCGGCAGCGACGCCCAGGGTTACGCCCTACTGGCAACGGGCGAGTTCCTGGCGCCGGTGATCGGCGCAGTTGAACCATCCCGGGGAGTACCCGGCACCGGCCTGAGCAATGTCATCGTCAGCGGCAGCAACTTCGTCACCGGTATGCAACTCGATTTCGGCCCCGGCATCGAGCTGCACAACGTGGTGGTGCTGGACGAGGGCACCGCCCAGGTGGGCCTGCTGCTGGTGGACCCGGCGGCCGAGTTGGGCCCCCGAGACGTTACCGCCTCGCTGTATAGCCGCCTGCGCGGCACCGGCGGCGGTCTGTTCGAGGTGGTGGAATCCCTGGGAGGAGCCGGCGGTTGCGATTGTGCCGCACACCCCCCGGGCGGTATCGCCACAGCAGCCTGGTTGTGCTTGCTGGCACTCCCGCTTGTTATCCACCGGCGGCGACGAGGCAAGCGTGGACAGTGGTAGTGAGCTGCCGACAGTTTTCCTGCTGGTTGCTCATCGCCACCCTGGTGCCGGCATCTTGCCTGGCCGCCGGGGATTCGGCCAGTCGCCGCCTTCGTAAGAGCCAACCTTCAACTCTATTTCACCAAATCCAGGCCAGCCTGTCCCGGGCGGCGGGCTTCCTCTGTGCCTTTCCCCGGGACCAGCTGCGCTTCGACGCCGCCATCGGCACCACCGCAGCCTGGCAGCTGTTACCACTGCCCGATCTAGATTGTGCCCGGCAGCAAGCACTGCAGGTTGCCGGCAAGGATCACGATAATCCCTTGCGACGCTTTTTCGATCCCGCGGTCCACATCCGGCGCGCGGCAGTGCAGGGCTGGCAGGCCCCCGCACGGGGCAGGATCAACACCAATCGCCCCGTCAGCGAAGCACTCTGGTGCGATCGCTATCCCCTGCGTTCGCAAACCCTGGCCTACATCACCGGTCCCATGCGCGACCGGGGCGGTTTCCACAGCACGCACGCCTTGTGGTCCCTGGTGATAGCCCGCCAGCGTGGTTGTCTAGAACACAGGCGATTCCTGCAGCTATCAACAGATTTACGGCGAGAGTTACGCCGGGCCCAGGCCGGGGAACGGGCAATTTCCAGTACTCGGCAAATCGATCTCTTCGCGGAACGGGCCTTGTTTCTGGCCCTGGCCGGAGAAGAAAAGGACCTCTCCACTTGGCTCGGCCAGTTGCTGTCACTCCAGAATCCGGATGGCAGCTTTGGAATCCGGCAACACGGACAACCCCATTACCCGGAGTACCATGCCACTATGATATCGAGCTGGTTGCTGGCCTGGTGGTTACACCGGCATCACGGCCGGTAGGTGTTGGCTTGACGCCCGCTCGGGCCGGGGTTGCCGCTAGATGGCCCCCCGGCGCCGCCGGCTCCCAGGTTATAGGTACTGCCAACCAGGTTGGGAGTGGAAGTTCCACCGAGGAGCACACCCAGCGAGGGACCGCCGGCACCGCCACCCCCATGTCCACCCCGGCCACCGGCCCCGCCATTGCCACCCCGGCCACCGTTGGATCCGTCATCCTGCTCGGCGGAACCGCCGTAGCTGTTTCCCGCCCCGCTGAGTACCCCATGTCCGCCAAGACCACCGGCGCCACCCGGCTGACCGGTGCCCCCGCTTCCGCCAGCCCCCCCTCCGGCGGTGGTGAAGGTGCAGGAATCGAAGGAAGGGTTGGAGTTCCACAGGTACGCGGCAATCGAGGCACCAGCCGAGCCCCCTCCACCGGCTCCCAGGCCTCCACAGCCACCACCGCCGCCACCACCTCCTCCTCCACCGTAAGAGTTACAATCAGCAGTGCCGCCACCGCCGCCACCACCGCCACCACCGCCGCCGCCGGCATTTCCGGCACTGCCGGCCTGCCCGTTCGCCGGACTGTAGCCCGTCGACTGGTAGGCTTCCTGGCCGGGAAGGCCGTCGGCACCGGCAGTTCCGTTCGGGCCATCTTGACCCCAATAGGTCGACGGTGTATTCCAGTTGCCACGACCGGCGGGCGTACCCGGCCCCCCGGCACCTCCTCCCACACCTGCTGCTCCCGGTGAGCCGCTGGATGAACCATGACCGGCACTGCCGCCGCTACCTCCGTTCCGACCGCAGGGAGAACCACCACCACTGCCGCCGCTGGGACGACCGCAACTGTCGCAAAAAACCGTTGAATCCTCGCAGCCGGGCTGCCCGGCACTGCCGTTGTTTCCCGCCGCCGCCGTTCCTCCAGGACTGGCACCGTTCGTGCCGTTGCCTCCGGACCCGGCCCGGAATTCGCAGGCCCAGGCGGAAAACGACGATCCCGTGGCAAACATGCCGTAGGCGGACTGCCCGGGCTGCGTGGCATTAGCACCCTCGAATATAAGCAACTGCAGTGTGGTTCCGCTACCTACGTTGCTGGCCCTGACGGCCACGACATTGGCCACCACCACCCGGGCCGGGGCGCTGCTACTGCGACTCCAGTCGCTGCTGTCATAGCCTCCGTATATGGAGATGCCATCCACCAGGACCACGGTACTGGACTCGTTGTATACCCCGGAGGCCACCAATACCTGACCCTTGCTTTGACTCTGGGCCAGTTGCAGGCCGCGGCTGACGGTGGCCACCGGCTGGGACATGGTACCGGCCCAGGAGTCGTCGCCGGAGGTGGAGACGAACACGGCGTCGCCGATATCGCCGTCGATGCCGTCACAATTGGCGTCGCTGAAGGAAGCGTCGGGATCGTCACCAGCCGACTGGTAGACGCAGTAGTACTCGCAGCCATCGCTGGAATCACCGTTGAGGTTCCACCAGTCGCTGTCGCAGGCACCCATCTGGCATTGCGACGACTGACAAAGGTCAGCGGCGTTTGCGAAATCACAGGCATGGGAACAGCTGCCGCAGTGCAGTGGATTACTGGAGGTGTCGATCTCGCAGCCATCCGCCGGGTTGGTGTTGCAGTCGGCCCAGGGGGTGATACATGAGACGATCTGGCAGGTGCCGGTCTGGCAGGTCACCTGGGCATGGTCCAGGGAACAGGGATTTCCACAGGCGCCGCAATCGCTGAGGGTATCGAGAGGAGTTTCGCAACCATCGCTGCCGTCGCCGTTGCAGTTGCCCCATCCCACCGGGCAACCCGGGCTGGTAGCACTCAGGTCTATGAGCACCTGGGGATTACCGAGATCGTCGGCGGTAATCTGCAGCTGGCCGAAGTCGCCTCCGTCATCGCTGGGCCGGTAGACGACATCGAAGGAGTACGACGCTCCCACGCCCACCAGGGGATTGGAGATGTCGGGGAGGTTTTCCAGCAGGAAGTCCGGCGAGCTGCCGCCACTGAGTTGAATGCCGGTGATCTGCAGGGGATCGGTGCTGGCGCTGATAATAGTAATACTGCGTCGAACCTCGCTGCCGATGAACACGGAGCCGAAATCCTGTGGTAATGACGGGTTCACCACCATGGCCGGATCGATGGCATGAGCCTCCAGGTCGATGGCGGCCCGGCCGTCCACACCTCCATGGGAGACATCGGGATCGTTGGTATCCAGCAACAACCGGTCTGAAAAATCCCCGGAGCGAGTGGGCGTAAAGGTCACTCGCAGCTGTACCTGTTGGCCCACGGGAACCGATGTGATGGCCGGCTCCCAGGTGAACTCGCCGCTCGACTGTTCGAGTAACAACTGCTGTACCTGCAACACTTCACCACCATCGTTGCCGATGAGAATGTTCCGGGTCAGTGACTGGGCGCTTCCGGTGGGACTGTCATACTGTACGTTGTCAAACCGCAACAAGGGAGGATCGGGATCGAAGGTGATATGAGCCGGGATGTATCCTTCCGCTACCAGGTTCACCCGTCGCTCCGCCGAGGGACCACTGTGGCTTATCACCAGCTGGCCGCTCTCGTCGCCCACGTCCGCGGGGTTGAAGGTGACTTCCACCGTCACCGCCGCGTCCGGGCCCAGGGTATGGGGGTTTCCAGCCAGGTTGGCGAGATCGAGATCGCTGCTGGCCAGCACCCACTCCCCGGACACACCGCTCAGCTCCACGCCGGTTAGTTGCAGCGTGGCCCCGCCGGAATTGCTGATGGTCACTGCCTGCGCGGCCGACTCGCCCACCCGTACCCGGCCCAGGTCGACCGGGCTGGGAGTGACAGACACATCACCAACCACTCCGCGGCCGTTCAGGGTCACCTCCACGGTGGGTTCGAGGGCATCGTCGCTGGCGATGATCACCCGGTCGGCGTCGTCTTCCTGGGCCTG
>QMME01000070.1 GCA_003647095.1 Deltaproteobacteria bacterium | reverse complement strand
TTCCCCGGCACCCGCGACGGCGGTGCCGCCGCCCTTGCCCTCCACGCCTGGGAAGCCCGCGGCGCCTGCTGCCGCCGCCAGGGAGGCTGCGGAAGAGAAAAAATCCCTGGCCCAGATAAAGCCAGAGATGGAAACAGCCCGGGAGGCTCGTTGCGAGCGCTGCGGTATGGTGTTGCCGGCCGGGCAGGGCGGTCCTCTGTGCCTGCGCTGCCGGGACCTGGTGGAGGAACAACTGGCGGCCGGCCAAGATGACCGTTTATGGCGGGTGAAAAAGAACGATGGTGTAGTGCTGGGGCCTCTGACTCTCGAGGAAGTGCGCCAGAAATTCCGCGAGGAGCAAATCTCGGCGGCCGACCAGGTGGCCCAGGGAGAGGGACAGTTCCGGTTGATATCCAGTTACCCGGAATTCGCCGATTTCTTCCGCCGGCCCGGACAGGCGCTGGAGATGACCTTCCGTCATCCACCGGCGTCCGGTTGGCGCTGGCCACTATTGCTGGTGCTGTTGGTGCTGCTGGCCGGCGGCATCCTGGCCACGTGGTATTTCTTGAAGCAGGGGGACGAGATCGGCGATGCCGCCGGTCCCATGGACGAAATCATCGATCTCTTCGCCTCCAAGGTATCCAACCCCCAAGGCGATGCCGCCCAGTTGCGTGCCAAGGCCCGGCAATTGATGAAACGCGACGATCGACTCAGCTATCTCAGGGCCGACAAGTTGCTCATGACGGCGGTGTTGCTGCAGCCGGACGATATCGAAGCAGCTACCATGTGGTTGGAAAACCGGGCCTTGCTGGACACCCTGGCACCGGACGCGGTCATGCGCAAGGTGGCGCTGGACCTGGCCGACGAGTTGGCCAGACGCTACCCGGCAGACACCCGGGTGAAACTGGGACGGGGTTTTCTGGCGGTGGTGCTGGGCAAGTTCATCCAGGCCCGCCGTCTGGCCGACGAGGTCTTGAGCGAGCAGGAAAACAACGTGGATGCCATGCTGCTGAAGGCACTGTCATTGCTCGATTCCTCGACGAAGATTGCCGTGGGCCAGCTGCGAGCCATCCTCAAGCAGGACGACAGTTACCGCATCGCCGAGAGAATGCTGGCGCGGGCCTACCAGCGCCTGGGAAACTTCCGGAAATCGCTTGCCTTCCTGCAACGGCGGCTCAAGCGGGATCCCTCCCAGGTGGACATCTTGAATGCCGTGGGCCAGCTGTATCTCGACGTGGGTCATTACCGCGAGGCTCTGGAAAGCTTCGACACCGTTCTGGCCGCCGAGCCGGGCAATGTCGAGGCGGCCTTGCGGATCGCCGGTGTGCACGCTCAGCTGCTGGGCCGGCCCCGGCAGGGCATCAAGGTGCTGCAGTCGGTGCTGGACGGCGAAGGCAAGCTGCCTGCTTCCGGGCGGGCCCGCTTGCTGGCCGGGTTGTCGGTATGCCAGCGCCTGGTCGGCAAGGTCAAGCAGGCGCGGCAATCGGCCGAACAAGCCCTGAAGATTGACCCGGCCTGTGTACCAGCCGGCCTGTCGCTGGCGATTCTGGACCAGCAGCAGCGACAGGTGTCGCCGGCCTTGCAGAGGTTGCTGCAACTGCGGGCTCACTTGCCGGACTCGGCGCACCTGCAGGCGCGTATCGGTGAAGTCTGGAGCATGGTGCCCGACATGCGCAAGGCCACTGCCGCCGTCAAGCAAGCGGTGGAGATGGCTTCGCGCGACATGGCCGTGGGCCTGCTGGCGGCCGGCTTCTTCTTGTTTCTCGACGATCTCGACCAGGCCTATGCCTGGTTGAAGTTGTTGACGGACCGGGATTTCCTGCACTGGCAGCAGCACCGGCGGATCAGCGAGTACTATGACGACGACAGCCTGTTGGGGAGAACGGTGGAACGGGTTCAGCAAGCGGCTCACAAGTACGACAGCGATCCGCTGGTGTTGAGCCTGGCTGGGCTGGTCCTGGTCCAGGCCAACAAGTACCAGGCCGCTCAACGGCTGCTCCGCCTGGCGCTGGAGTTGGACTCCGACTGCTTTTCCGCCAACCTCGTTCTGGGCTGGCTGGAATACCGCCGCGGCAACTGGCGCCGGGCCCTGGCCTTTCTTGCCGACGCCGGCCGGTTACGCCAGTCAAGCTCCCAGGCGCGCATCCTGCGGGGGTATTCACTGCTCAAGTTGGGCAGGGCCGGGGAGGCGGCCGCACAGTTCCGGGCGGTGCTGCAATTCGACATGGCCAGCCGCACCGCCCGGGCGGGACTGGCGGCCGCCCTGGCGGCGCGGGGACGGAAGAAAAAGGCCATAAGCATGCTGCTGGAAATTCTGAAGACCGACCACCGGAACGTTTTCGTCAAATCGCTCCTGTTCGATCTGGGGCACTGAAGCCAACCTGTTCTGGATGCAGGGTTCCCCTGGTTGTTGACCGGCGCCTGCCAGGTCGCATATACAGGAGTGTCCTGACAACCAAGCGACAGGAGGTCCAGATGCGCATTCTACTGGTGGGCCAGGGAGGCCGGGAACATGCACTGGCATGGTCCCTGGCCAAAAGCCCGGAAGTGGAACAGGTATGGTGTGTCGCCGGTAGCGATGGTATGGCCACCGAGAACAATGTCCGTTGCCTGCCGGAGTTGAATGCCAGTCCCGGGCCGCTGGTGGAGTTGGCTCGGCGGGAAGGAATCGACCTGGTGGTGGTAGGGCCGGAGCAGCCCCTGGTGGAAGGGTTGGCCGACAGCCTGCAGCAGGCCGGCATCAGGACCCTGGGGCCGGTCCAGGCGGGGGCGCGCCTGGAGGGCAGCAAGGTCTTCGCCAAGCGGTTGATGAAGCGGATGGGTGTGCCTACCGCCGACTTCGAGGTGTTCGCGGAACCGGCTGCCGCCATCGAGTACCTCCAGGCTGGTGATGGCCGATGCGTGGTCAAGGCCGATGGCCTGGCCGCCGGCAAGGGAGTTTTCCCCTGTAGCAGCAAGGCGGAAGCCATCGAGGCAGTGGAACGGATCATGGTGCGGCGCCAGTTTGGTTCGGCCGGCGATAGGGTGGTTATCGAGTCATTCCTGGAAGGAGAGGAGGCTTCCTGCATCGCCCTGGTGGATGGCCGCACGGTTCTGCCCATGGCCTCTTCCCAGGATCACAAGCGTGTCTTCGACCAGGACCGTGGGCCCAACACCGGTGGCATGGGAGCCTATTCCCCGGCTCCGGTCCTGGACGACGAGTTGCAGCAACAGGTACGCCGGCAGATAATGGAGCCGCTGATGGCGGGACTGGCCCAGGAGGGAGTGGAGTACCGGGGAGTGCTCTACGCGGGCCTGATGATCACCAGTAGCGGGCCGCAGGTGCTGGAATTCAACGTGAGGATGGGAGATCCCGAGACCCAGCCGTTGCTGATGCGCCTGCGCTCCGACCTGGCCCAGGTATTGTGGGCCTGCGCCGAGGGCCGCCTGTCCGGCGTGGAGTTGCAGTGGGACGAGCGGCCCTGCGTGTGCGTGGTCATGGCTTCCGGCGGTTATCCCGGCTCCTACCAGAAAGGCAAGGTCATCGAGGGATTGCCGGAGGCAGGGCGCCTGGAACAGGTGAAGGTCTTCCACGCCGGCACTCGTTGGCAAGATGGCCGTTTCGTCACCAACGGGGGGCGGGTGTTGAACGTCTGCGCCCTGGGTGCTGACATCCGCCAGGCCCGCGATCAGGCTTACCGGGCTGTCGAGCAAATCCATTTCGAAAATGCCCACTGGCGTCGCGATATCGCCGCCCGGGCCCTGGAGCGTCTATCATGAGCGCCGGCAAGGTACTGGTGTTGATGGGTTCCGGCAGTGATTGGCCGGTCATGAAGAAGTGCACCGAGGTACTCGAACGTCTGGCCATCAGCCACGATGTGCACGTCGCCTCGGCCCACCGTACCCCGCAGCGGGTGGTGGAACTGGTAGAGGGCGCCAGCGCCGCCGGGTCCAGGGTGATAGTGGCCGGGGCCGGCATGGCCGCACACCTGGCCGGCGTGGTGGCGGCGCATACCACCTTGCCGGTACTGGGCGTACCCCTGGCCTCTGGAGCTTTGCAGGGAGTAGATGCCTTGCTGTCGGTGAGCCAGATGCCCCCGGGAATTCCCGTTGCCTGCCTGGGCATCGGCTCGGCCGGGGCCAGCAACGCCGGCCTGCTGGCGGCCGCCATCCTGGCACTGGATGATGAACAACTGGCGCAACGCCTGCGGCAGGAACGACGGCTTCAGGCGCAGAAGGTGGAGCAAAGCGACGCCGAGTTGCAGCAGCGGCGCTGAGGCCGTGATCCTGCACAGGTACATATTGCGCCAGGTCGTCGTTCCGGTGCTGGTGGCGGCGTTGCTGCTGAACGTATTGTTTCTGCTGGTAGAGCTGTTGCGCATAGCCTCGGTGGCCGTGGGGGTGGGTCTGCGCCTGGCGGACCTGGGCTGGATGTCGTTGTTGTTGTTGCCGGGGTTGTCGGTTTTCACCATTCCCGTGGCGGTGCTCATGGGCATCATGCTCGGCTTCGGCCGCCTGGCAGAGGACGGTGAACTTGTGGCCCTGGCCGGGGCGGGAATCGGCCCCGGCCGCGTGCTCAAGATGCCGGCTTTACTGGGTGCGGCGGCGGCCTTGCTGGGGATGGTGGTCTCGGTGTGGTTCACCCCCGCGGCGGCGCGAACCATGCGGGGCTTGTTCGTGGACCTGACCCGGCGCAACGTGGCCGCCAGTCTTGATTCCAGCAAGTTCTACGAGGAACTGCCCGGCCTGGTGCTGCTGTGCGGCCCGCGCCGCGGTCCGGGCGCCTGGCAGGGATTTTTCGCCTATGACCTGCGTGACCGTGAACTGCCCCTGCTGCTGGTGGCCAATCAAGCCCGGGTAGGTGACAGCAGTGGCGCCGACCTGGAGTTACAGCTGCAGGATGGGCAGGCCTGCCTGCTGCAGGACGAGCAGCGGCGACAGACCATCGCTGCCTTCAGCCGGGGCCGGGTACGGCTGGCCCTGGATGTCCTGGTCTCCGACCGTACCCGGTTTCTCTCGCCCACCGATCATCTCTACCTGGCACAGCTGCGGGAAATGGCCGCCGATGCCCGGCAGCCGATACGCCTGAGAAAACTATGCCAGGCAGCCTGGCACCGGCGCTTTGCCTTTCCGCTGGCGGCGCTGATTTTTGCCTGCCTGGCGGTGCTGATGGTGGCACCGGGACGGGGCCAGAGCCGTTCCCGGTCTTTGTGGCTGGCGGTGGCTCTGGTGGCTGGCTACTTCCTGCTCATGCGTACCGGTGATGCCCTGGTGGAGAAAGGGATCCTTTCTCCGTCATACTCGGCCTGGCTCCCGGACGTACTACTGACCATGGCCGGGTGGTGGTTGTGGCGGCGGCGCCAGGGGGTGGCGCGATGACGGTGCTGGACCGCTTCCTGTTGCGTACCTACCTGCGCTCGCTGGGGGGAACCTACGCGGTTTTCCTGGTGGCCGGCACGGTGCTGGAGTTTCTCGAAAAAGCCCGGGTACTGCTCTCTGAACGAGGAACCGCCGGTCAGGTGCTGCTGTTTCTGGTTTGCCGTTCTTCGGAGTTGGCCGTCTTGCTGTTGCCCCTGGCGCTGGTGGTGGGGATCGGTCTGGCCCATGCCTACCTCAGTCGCGGGCTGGAAATGAGGGCCCTGGCGGCAGCCGGCATCGGCACCCTGAGGATATTGCCGGTACTGCTGTTTTGCGGATTGCTGACCATGGTTGCCTCGGCGGTGCTGAGCGAGTGGGTGGTGCCGGCGGCGCTGCGCACTCAGCTGCAGCTGGAGCGCAAGCTGGGCTGGACGAACCGGGCCTGGCGTTTTTTCAAGAACCGGCAATGGTTTCTCGGCCAACGGGGGAGGATCTACCGGGTCTCGGGGCGTTCTCGAGACGGCCAGTCGTTACGGCGAGCGGAGCTGTTCGTGCTGGATGAGCACTTCCAGCTGGCCGAGAGGGTGCTGGCGGAAAGAGTTCACTACCAGCAGGGCCACTGGCGGGCCCGGCGCGTGCGGCGCTGGCGCTTCGCCGCCGCTGCCGTGAAGGAGTTGCCTGCCGCTCGGGACGTGATCCTCGACTGGCCCGAGGGGCCGGAGCGGTTCCGGCCCCTGCGGGGACGGCCGCGGCAGAAGGGCCTGGCCGAGCTGGCCGAGACTTCTCGCCTGCTGGAAAGGCGCGGGGCCCGGGCAACCAGCTATCGGCTGGAGATGCACCTGCGCTTCGCCTTCCCCCTGTTGGGGCTTCTGCTGGTACTGGTGGCGTTTCCCTTCCAGACCCTGCCTTACCGGCGCCGGAGCGTGTCCGGGGCCCTGTTCGAAGCGGTACTGCTGGTCATGGGAGCCTGGCTGGTAGTGGCGGTGTGTACCACGGCGGTTGGGGGCGGCTTGCTTGAGCCTTGGCTGGGAGGCTGGCTGCCGGTGATGGTGGTTGCAGTGGCGCTGCTGGTTTCCTGGGTGTTGGTCTACCGGGCGCCGGCAGGAGGAACTTCCGCATGAGTTTGCCGGTCGGTGAGCCGAGATATCCGGCCGCCCGGCTGGCCAACGCCGCGGTGGTGCTGTTCGCCTGGTCGCTGCCGGTCTCGTTGTTCGGCATGCAGGCCGGGGTGGTGGCCATGCTGGCGGTCTGCCTGCTGTACCGGGGAAGTTGCCTGCGCCGCTCGCCTCTCGATACGGCAGTGATATTGTTACTGGCCGCGGCATTACTTTCGTTGCTGTGTGCGCCGGTGCCACCGACATCCCTGGTGTCGGCCACCTCGTTCTGGGTGGCCAGCGCTTTCTTCCTCGCCTACTGGTTGTTGCGCCGGGAAGCTCAGCTCCGGCTGGCGCTGACCGGCATCATCATGCTGGCCTGCCTGGCCGCCCTGCTGGGGGTATGGCAGGCAGCGACGGCCAGTTATCCGGCAACGGATATCCTGCACCCGGGTATGGATCCGCGCTTGCGGCTGGTGCCGATTTCCGGCCGCCCGGCGGCGGTGGGATTCTTCTTCTCCAGGTTGACCTTTGCTCACGTGTTGTTGTTTCCCTTTTGCTGGTCGGCGGCCCTGGCGGCGGGGGCGGGGCCTGCCCGCCTGCGCCTGCTGGGAGCGGCTGCGGCCGTGGTAATTGGTGCCGGTATTTTTACCACCTGGACCAGGGCGGCCCCGGTGGCCGGGGCACTGGCGTTGGCCGGGCTGCTGGTGGCCGGGGTGAGGGCCGGCACCAGGAGGTGGCTGGTGGTGGTGTTGCTGGTCATGACGGCCCTGGCGGCGGTGCTGACCGTGCCGGTGCTGCGCCAGCGGCTGGTCAACAGCTTCGCGGGCAAGCGGGACTGGACCAGGTTGACCATCTGGCACACGGCCCTGGACCTGGCCGCCGCTCAGCCGCTCACCGGTGTCGGTTACGGCAATTTCCAGCGCCTGGCGCGTCGGCCCATCGAACAGCGAAGCATACGGGGTGGCTGGAGGCATTTCGGTGGGGTGGTGGCCTGGGCCCACGACAACCTGTTCACCTTCCTGGCGGCGGCGGGGTTGCTGGGGGCGTGGGCTTTTTGCCTGTTGTTTGTCGCCTACTTTCGCAAGCTGCTGTCTTTCCTGCGCCAATCACAGGCTCCTCCGGGATTGCTCGGGGCAGTAGTGAGAGGATCGCCGGCCGCGGTCGCCGCCTTCCTGTTCGTCGGTCTCTTCCACGATACCTTTTTCGACGGGGAGGTGATCTTCAACCTGTGGTTTGCCATGGCAGCCTCGCTGGCGGCACTGGCACTTTCACGAAACTGGCCGCTGCAACGACCTGGGAACCAGCTGGGGACAGGCCCAATCCCCCGGGAGACAATTCCCGCTGAAATTACTGGGAAAACAGCCGAAAATACAGCGCCAGAGGCCGGGGACAGGCCCAGGGGGGGTGGCAGTAATTCTGCAGTGATTGCCGAGGGTTGCTGGTGGCTGCTGGTGGTGGCGACAGTCTTGCTGAACCGCCAGACTACAGCGGGAATGGCGATTGCCATGGCCGGCGGGGGAGTGGCGGCACTGCTTTCCAGGCAGTTGTCCCGGCTGCTTCCCGTAGGGTTGCTGCTGGGGGTGGGCGGCAACTGGCATGGGGGGGATTGGGCACTGCTGGGCCTGCTGGTGGTTGCCCTGGTGCTTGCCGGTGCGGGCTGGAGACTCGATAGAATATCGTGCAAAAACAGTGGGCTGGGGGAGCAGGGGAGGCTCGGCGAGAGTGTGAGAAACATTCGGCTGGCACTCGTGGTGATGCTGGCGGGAACATGGAGCCTGGCGGCAATCGCCCACCTGTTGCTTCACTTCCGCACCACGGTGCATGTCGAACCGGGATCGCTGGTGCTGCTGCCGGTGTCAGCGGCCGTCGCCGGCATCTGGATTGGCCTGGACGGGTTGGTGCGTCGAGGTCTGGACGCCGACAGGGACGGTCTGCCGCGACTGGGGGCGCTGCGCTTCAGGCTGGCAATCTCGTTGTTGCTGCTGGCCGGACTGCTGCTGATTGCCTGAACGGCAGGTGGCATTCGCACCGTGCCCTACCAGGGCACCGCACCGTCGATTCTGGTCAGGCCGGCCGTCCGCATCGCTTCCACGGCCTGGCGGTGCTCGGCGGCAAAGATGCTACGGGTCAGTTCCGGGTGCCTGTCGGCGCGATGGCAGGGCCGGTACTGCGCCATGACGTTGACATAGGTGTGGGGCGAAAGATCGGCCAGGAAGGCGGCCGCCTGGCGGGAACCGGCCAGGTTCTCGGGCAGGACCAGATGGCGGACCAGCAGGCCCCGCCGGGCGATACCCCGGTCATCGATGAACAGGTCGCCCACCTGGCGGTGCATCTCGGTGACGGCTGCCCGTACCACCCGGGGGTAGTCGGCGGCCTGGCAAAAGCGGCGGGCCGGTTCCTCGTCGGTGAACTTGAGATCCGGCATGTAGATGTCCACCACGCCGTCGAGCAGACGGAGCGTCTCGACCGACTCGTAACCGCCGCAGTTGTAGACGATAGGCAGGACCAGGCCTTGCTCCACGGCCAGAACCAGCGCCTGGAGGATCTGCGCAGTGACGTGGGTGGGAGTGACCAGGTTGAGGTTGTGGCAACCCAGAGACTGGATGTGCAGAAACATGCGGGCCAACTCGCCGGCGCCAACCAACTGGCCGGCCGGCGACTGGGAGATGTCCCAGTTCTGGCAGAAATCGCAGTTGAGGTTGCAGCCGGCGAAGAACACCGTTCCCGAGCCGTTCCTGCCCACCAGGCAGGCCTCCTCCCCGAAATGCGGCCCCAGGGAGGACACCCGCGCCAGCTTGCCGGTACGACAGTCGCCCTGCTCGTCTTGCCAGCGGTCGACCCCGCAGCGGCGCGGGCAGGTTCGGCAAGGGCTCTGCAGCCTCCGTGCCTGCTCCACCCGCCTGGCCAGCTCGCCGCTCCGGGCCAGGTGCAGGTATGCCGGGGGAAAAGTATCCATGTTGCCGGGCATGATACCCGCGGCGCAAAAACCTTGGCAAGTCCACCTGTCTGAGGTTAGTCTGGCGCCGTTTGCAACTGGCCCAGGGAGGACCGGAGCATGAAGGGCATCATCCTGGCGGGCGGTGCGGGCACGCGCCTGTATCCCATCACCAAGAGCCTGTCCAAGCAGCTGCTGCCGCTGTACGACAAGCCCATGATCTACTACCCGCTGTCGGTGCTCATGCTGGCGGGAATTCGCGACATTCTCGTCATTTCCACCCCGCGTGACCTGCCCCTGTACCGCGACCTGCTGGGCGATGGCTCCCAGCTGGGGCTGTCGTTCAGCTACCAGCAGCAGGATCATCCCCGGGGCCTGGCCGACGCCTTCCTGGTGGGCGAGAGTTTCGTGGCCGGGCAGCCGGTGGCGCTCATCCTGGGTGACAACGTCTTCTACGGCCAGCGCCTGAGCGAGATCCTGCAGCGAGCCGCCGGCCTGACGGAAGGTGCCCTGGTGTTCGGCTACTACGTCAAGGATCCCCGCTCCTTCGGAGTGGTGGAATTCGACGGGGGTGGCCGGGTGCTGTCGCTCGAGGAAAAACCGCAAAAACCCCGCTCGAACTACGCCGTCCCCGGCCTGTACTTCTACGATGGTGAAGTGTGCCAGATGGCCCGTCGGCTGCAGCCCTCGGCACGGGGCGAGCTGGAGATAACCGATCTCAACCGCTTGTACCTGGAGCGGGGCCGGCTGCAGGTGGAGCTTTTCGGCCGGGGCATGGCCTGGCTGGACACCGGCACCTACGAGGGATTGCTCGAGGCGGCCAACTTCGTGCACACGGTGCAGAAGCGCCAGGGGCTTTACATCGCCTGCATCGAGGAGATTGCCTTTCGCATGGGCTATATCGACACCGCCGGGCTCGAAGCCCTGGCCGCTCCCCTGCGCAAGACCCCCTATGGCGAGTACCTGCAGGACATAGCCGCCGAGGATCGTTGAACGGAGCCGGGGATGAACTTCACGGCTACCAAGACGCCCATCGAAGGTTTGCTGGTGATCGAACCGCGCCGCTTCGGCGACGAGCGCGGTTTTTTCATGGAGACCTACCGGCGCAACCAGTTCGCCGAACTGGGCATCGACTGCGACTTCGTCCAGGACAACCACTCACGCTCTGCCCGGGGCACCTTGCGGGGGCTGCATTTCCAGAAGCGCCACCCCCAGGCCAAGCTGGTGCGGGTGCTGCGCGGGCGGGTGTTCGACGTGGCCGTGGACCTGCGCCGGGGCTCGGCCAGCTTCGGCAGCTGGTACGGGCTGGTGCTCGACGACCGGCGGCACCGGCAGCTTTTCATACCGGTCGGTTTCGCCCACGGTTTCCTGGCCTTGAGTGACGGTGCCGAGGTGGCATACAAGTGCTCTACCTACTACCGGCCCGATGACGAGGGCGGCTTGCGCTGGGACGATCCCCGGCTGGCCATCGACTGGCCCCTGGCGGAGGCGGGCGGCGAGCCGATTCTCAGCGACAAGGACCGCTCCTGGCCGTTGCTCGAGCAGCTGCAACTAGAGCACTGAGGGGAAGGGGACCGGAGCATGAACAAGGTGCTCGTTACCGGGGCGCAGGGCCAGCTGGGCAGGGACCTGGTGAAGTACCTGCTCGGCCTCGGGGTCGATGTCGTTGCCACCGACGTGGGGGAGCTGGACATCGCCGACCTGGCCGCTGTCAGGCAGGCGCTGGCGACGGGAGGACCACAGGCGGTGGTCAACTGTGCCGCCTATAACGATGTCGACCGCGCCGAGCGGGACTGGCGCGCGGCCCTGGACATAAACGGGCTGGGCCCGCGCAACCTGGCCATCGCCTGCGAGGAGGCTGGCATACCCCTGATGCACTTTTCCACGGACTTCGTCTTTGCCGGGGACAAGGGCTCGCCGTATACCATCGCCGACGAGCCCGCTCCCCTGGGGGCCTATGCCCGCAGCAAGCTGCTGGGTGAAAGGATGGTGGCCGGGTTGTGCCGGCGTCACTTCGTGGTACGCCTGAGCTGGGTGTTCGGCGACAGCGGGGAGGTGAACTTCCCCCGCAAGGTGCTCGGCTGGGCAAAGGACCGGGAGGTGATCCGCGTTGTCGACGACCAGGTCTCCCGGCCGGCCTATACCCCCGACCTGGTTCCGCCGCTGTGGAAGTTGTTGAAAAGCGGGGCCTTCGGACTCTACCACCTGGCCAACGAGGGGATCTGCTCCCGGTTCGAATGGGCCAGCCACCTGGTGCGATCGGCCGGGCTGGGCACCACGGTGCAACCGGCCAGGACGGCGGACTTTTCCGAGGCGGCCCGGCGGCCGGTATACTCCGCCTTGGATCTCTATCCCCTGGATGACATGTTCGGCACCCTGCCGCACTGGCGGGATGCCAGCGACCGCTTCCTGGCGGCAATTGGAGTGAAGAAATGACCACGGTACTGGTCACCGGTGGAGCCGGCTTCATCGGTTCGAACTACGTGCGCCACTTGCTGGAGACCGAGCCCGGTGCAAAGGTGGTGGTGATCGACAAGCTGACCTATGCCGGGAACCTGGCCAACCTGCGGGATCTGCCCTCCGGGCAGGCCGGGCGCCTGAGCTTCCACAAAGTAGACGTGGCCGACGCCCCGGCGGTGGCCGAGGTGTTTTCCAGGTTCCAGCCTCGCTCGGTCGTTCATTTCGCCGCGGAAAGCCACGTGGATCGTTCAATACACGAACCACAGGTGTTTCTGAAGACTAACGTGGTTGGAACTCAAGTATTGCTTGATGCCTGCAGGGAGTCATGGAAGGTAAGTGATGGCTGGCAGGAAGGGACGGTCTTCCTGCAGGTGTCGACCGACGAGGTCTACGGTACCCTCGGCCCCGAGGGCCGCTTCACCGAGGATACCCCGCTCGCTCCCCGCAGTCCCTATTCCGCCTCCAAGGCGGCGGCCGACATGCTGGTGATGGCCTACCACAACACCTACGGGCTGCCGGTAGCCGTGACGCGCTGCTCCAACAACTACGGTCCTTACCAGTTTCCGGAAAAGCTCATCCCCTTGATGATAAGGAACGCCCTGAACCACGAGCCGCTGCCGGTATACGGAGACGGCCGCCAGGTACGCGACTGGCTGCACGTGGAGGATCATTGCCGGGCACTGGAGCTGGTGCGCCGGCGGGCCCGGCCGGGTTCGGTGTACAACATCGGCGGCGGCACCGAGATGGAGAACATCGAGCTGGTGAAGCTGCTCGTCGCCAAGCTGCGGGAGGTCGTCGCAGACACCGCCGTCGACGAGGGTCTCATTCGCCACGTCACCGATCGGCCCGGCCACGATCGGCGCTACGCCATCGATGCCAGCAGGATTGGCGACGAGCTGGGCTGGAGGCCGCAGGTGGCGTTTGCCGATGGTCTCGAGCGAACCATTCGCTGGTACATCGAGCACACGGACTGGCTGGAGAGCATAATCTCCGGGGAATACATGGACTTCTACGAAAAGAATTACCGCGACCTGGCCCCCGGCCGGGCGGGTTGAGAAGCTCCGGCATGGCTGCCGGTTGCGTCATAGTGATTCCGGCCAGGTACCGCTCGAGCCGCTTTCCCGGCAAGGTGCTGGCACCGCTCCAGGGCCGGCCCATGATCGAACACGTGGTCAGGAGAGCCTCCCGGGCCCGGGGAATAGACGAGGTCATGGTGGCCACCGACGACGAGCGAATCCGCGGCGCCGTCGAGGCCTTCGGCGGCAAGGCCGTCATGACCTCGCCGGAGCATCGCTGTGGCACCGACCGGGTGGCCGAGCTGGCCCGGGGACTTGCCGCCGGCACCGAAATCGTGGTCAACCTGCAAGGGGACGAACCGTTGATAGACCCGCGGGCCATCGAGGCGGTCATTGAACCGCTGCGCACCGATACCGGGCTGCCTGCCGCCACCCTGATGAAACGCATCACAGACGAGGGCGAACTGCATGACCCCAACGTGGTCAAGGTGGTGGTCGACCGGGAAGGCTTCGCGCTGTACTTCTCCCGTGCCTGCATCCCCCATCTCCGGAAGCCGGGCTCGGGAGCGGTGTACAAGCACGTGGGCCTGTACGCTTACCGGCGCCGCTTCCTGCTGGAGTTGGCCTCCCTGGAGCAGACCCCGCTGGAAAAGGCCGAATCGCTGGAGCAGCTGCGCATACTGGAACACGGTCACCGCCTGAAGGTGGTGGAGACGGATTTCCGGTCTCTCAACGTCGACACGCCCGAGCACCTGGCCCGGGCGGCCGCGCTGCTGGAGGATTGACGGCATTGCCGTCGGGGAAGGTGTCATGACTGCAGCCAGGCAGGAACCCGGTATGAAACCGGTCGAGATCGGCGACATCGTCATGGGCGGCGGCAATCCACTGGTGCTGGTGGCCGGACCCTGTGTCATCGAAAGCGAGCAGCACCTGCTCGACGTGGGGGCGGCGATAAAGCGGATGTCCCGGCAACAGGGAGTGCCCTTCATCCTCAAGAGCAGCTTCGACAAGGCCA
>QMME01000069.1 GCA_003647095.1 Deltaproteobacteria bacterium | reverse complement strand
TGGCGGTCGACCGGCAGCACCTGCAGGACATCGGCCCAGGAACCCAGGTCGCCGGGAGTGAGCTTCTGGGCCGGGTCGCCGGCCAGGGTGAGCGACTGGCCGCGCACCAGCTCCAGCAGCACCCGCAGCTCCAGGGGACTGAAGTCCTGGGCCTCGTCGATCATCAGGTGATCGTAGCCCAGCCGGCGCCCGCGCGAGTAGCGCAGCGGACCGCGCAGCAACTGGTGCAGGCGCAGCAGGATGGGTGGATCCTCCTCGTCGTAGCCGGGGGGAATCTCGTCACGGGCCTCGCCGTCGGCCCGGGCGAACTGCAGGCGGGTGCACCAGTCGTGGATGGTGTTGATGTCGTCGGGGGAGAACTCTCCCGGGGCATGCCGCTCCAGCCCTTGCCGCAGCCAGTCGCGGTTGGTGAACAGCTCGTCGAACAGTTCCAGGGGATCGGCGCCGGGGTTGTCGGCCGCCGCCTGCTCGAGCATGGGGATCATGGCCCGGTGGGTCTTGCAACGAACCACCGGTGCCGGGGTCGATTCCACCAGGCGCCGGTTGATGTCGCCGAAGTGCTTGTGCATCTGTCCCAGCGCCCAGCTGCCCATGGTGCGTACCGGCACCCCCTCCACCCCCAGGGCGGGAAGCACCCGCTCGATGTAGCGCTCCAGCGCGCGGCCGAACACCAGCACCAGCATGCGCCGGGTGCGGAAGCGCCGGGGATCCTGGTAGTGCAGCCAGGCCACGCGGTGCAACCCCACGGTGGTCTTGCCGGAGCCGGCGCCGCCCGTGACCACCAGCAGTTGCTCGGGCTCGCGGGTGAGCAGGTCGAACTGCTCGGCATCCAGCAGCGCCGAGATGGCCGCCAGGCGACGGTCGGCAGACAGCACCTGCCCTTCCGCCGCCGGGCCGCCCCCCAGCCAGGGCGAGGTGTTCTCCGGGCGGCTGGCGCTGCCCGCTCCGCCGCCCAGCCCGGTGCCGCGCCCGGTGGACTCGCGCCAGCCCTCCCGGGTGCGCTGGTACACCCGCCGGCCGGTGTCCACCCTCACCAGGCGACCGCCGACGATGGTCACCGTGCGCCGGCGCACCACCTGGCCGGTGACCCGGCGGTCGGCGATCTCCTCGTCGAAGCGTTCTCCTTCCCGGTAACGGTAGAAGATGCCGCTGATGGGAGCGTGGCGCCAGTCGACGATACGCACGCCGTCGCGGAAGAAAGAGCGGCTGCCGATGAGGACATCCGACTGCCGGCCGTCATCGTAGTGCAGGCGCAGTCGCCCGAAGTAGGGACTATGGGGATCCACCACGTCGGGGGCGTAGCGCTCGCGGATCTCGGTCAGCGCGGCGATGCGATCCATCTCCTCGAGGATGCTGGCCCGGTCGTCCACCAGTTTCTCCTCGGCCAGGGCATCGCGCAGGGCCAGCATGTCGCGGTCCTGGTGATCCAACCAGGACGGCCGCGGTGAGGACGCGATGGCCTGTCGCACGCGATCGAGGATCCTTGACTCCTCGGCGACCGCCCGGGGAAGCCGTTTTTCGCTGCTGCCGGCCATCGAACCTCCGTTGCGGCCGAAAATCGGCCGAAGAGCCAATATACACATCCTCGTGCCGTAACGAAAGGGTGAAGGAGCACTCTTGTGATAGCCCAGCGATTATGTCCTACATAACTGCCAAGCGATTATGTCCTATTTGGAACGGATCGCTATGACCAAGAGGGAACTGCACAGAACTCAGGTTCCTACACCCGCGCGCTCGCCCTTCTGCGGGTACGCGGCACGCCGGGGCAGTGCCGCACCTGCTCGCTCCCGCCGGAATCATGAAGCCGGGTCGGCTGGGTTTGAACAATCTGGTGGCTCCTTTTACGGGGTATCCCGCCCTAAGAAATACCTGGCTCGCACGTAATACCATATGAGAGTCAGCTGGGGCCGGAGACGGCGGAGCAAAGGCATGGCACGAGAAAGCGTAAAACACCGCTGGATCATGGATCTGGTACGTAGCTACCAGCGGCCCCTCATCGCCTACGCCAGGGCCAGGCTCGGGGACCTGGAGCGGGCGCACGAGGTGGTGCAGTCGACGTTCCAAAAATTGTGGGAGGCAGACCGGGCGCGGATCGAGGGTCACGTCGCCCGGTGGCTGTACACGGTGTGCCGGAACGAGGTGACCGACGTGTTGAGAAAGGAGGGACGCATGACACCGGTGGAAGCAGACCGGCTGGCCGCGGTGCCGCATCCGGGTGACGGTCCCGACGAGAGGCTGCAGCAGAAGGAGCGGCTGGGGCGCGTGCTGGCGCTGGTGGCCCGACTGCCGGAGAGACAGCAGGAGGTGCTGCGGCTGAGGTTCCAGGAAGGCTTCAGCTACCGCGAGATAGCGCAGGTAACCGGGGTGTCGCAGTCCAACGTGGGTTTCTTGCTGCATACCGCGATTCGCACCCTCCGCGACAAGCTCAGACCGGTGCTGCGGCCCGGCGTGGAAGGAGGAGAGCCATGAACAAGGTCGAAGCAGACGAGCGGAGACTTACCGATTACGCCATGGGTGAACTCGACGCACCCGCCGCCGAGGAACTGGAGCAGTTACTGCAGCGGCCCGAGAACGCGGACGCCCGCGATGCCGTGGAGGAGATCCGCCGGGTGGCGGCACTCCTGTCCACGGCCTACCGCGAGGAGGTGGCCCGCACGCCGGACCTGGGCCAGGCCCGGCTCGAGCGGCTCGCCGGCAGCCGTGGACCGGCCAAGGGCCGGTGGTGGAGCCGGAGGCTCGTGCTCGCCTGGTCCGCGGCGGCCGTCGTCGTCGCCGGCGCAGGCCTGCTCGGCTACGGCTACCTGGAACGGGAGCGTTCCGCTCCCCGGACCGACAACCTGGCCGGAGGCGAGGGTGACATCGAACAGGCGGTGCCCGGAGGCATGTACAGCCACAAGAACCTGAAAAGTTTCGGGCTCGCAACCGCCGCCGACACGGGCGCAGCGCTTAATACCAGGCCCAGGGATGCCGCGATGAACACCGAGTCCTACGACTACGTCCGCGGCAACGACTTCCTGGAGGTGGTCCACAATCCCCTGTCCACGTTCTCCATCGACGTGGACTCGGCATCCTACGCCAACGTGAGGCGATTCCTGCGCTCGGGTTGCCTTCCGCCCGCCGGCGCCGTCCGCATCGAGGAGATGATCAACTACTTCGACTACCGCTACCCGCAGCCCTCCGGGGACCGCCCCTTCTCGGTGACCGCCGACGTCGCCGAGGCCCCGTGGAATCCCGGGCACCGGCTGGCGCGCATAGGCATCAAGGGCCGGGAGATCCCTTGGGACGAGCGCTCTCCCGGCAACCTGGTCTTCCTTATCGACGTCTCCGGCTCCATGGAGAGCCCCAACAAGCTGCCCCTGTTGAAGAAGGCCCTGCGGCTGCTGTTAGAGAGGCTCGACGAGCGCGACCGGGTGGCCATGGTGGTGTACGCCGGTGCCAGCGGGCTGGTGCTCGACTCTACCCCGGGCAACGAGCAAGGCAAGATACTGGCCGCGCTGGAGCGCCTGCGGGCGGGAGGGTCCACCCACGGCTCGGCCGGGATACGGCTGGCCTACGAGGTGGCCGCCAGGAACCTGATCAGGGGGGGCAACAACCGGGTCATCCTGGCCACCGACGGTGACTTCAACGTCGGCGTCACCGACCAGGGCTCGCTGGTCAGGCTGATCGAGCGGCAGGCCGCGGGCGGCGTCTTCCTGACGGTGCTGGGGTTCGGAATGGGCAACTACAAGGACTCCACCCTGGAGAAGCTGGCGGACCACGGCAACGGCAACTACGCCTACATCGACAGCCTCAGGGAGGCCAGGAAGGTGCTGGTACGGCAGGCCGGCGGCACCATGATGACCATCGCCAAGGACGTGAAGATCCAGGTGGAGTTCAACCCGGCCCGGGTGCAGGCCTACCGGCTGATAGGCTACGAGAATCGCCTGCTGGCCGCCGAGGATTTCAACGACGACACCAAGGACGCCGGTGAGATCGGCTCGGGGCACACCGTGACGGCGCTCTACGAAGTTGTCCCCGTCGGCGTGTGCTTCCACGGCCGCGGCGTCGATCCTCTCAAGTACCAGAGACCGGCCCGGGCAGCGGCGCCCGCAGAGGGCTCGGACGAGATCATGACCGTCAAGATCCGCTACCAGGAGCCCGACGGCGGGACGAGCCGGCTCATCGAGCGGCCCGTGGTCGACAGCGGGGGGAGCCTGCGCTCTGCCGACCCCGACTTTAGGTTCGCCGCCGCGGTGGCCGCGTTCGGGATGCTGCTGAGAGACTCGCAGTTCAAGGGGAAGGCCACGTTCGGGCTGGTCGAGGACCTGGCCGCCTCGGCGCGGGGACGCGACCCTCACGGCTACCGGGCCGAGTTCGAGGAACTGGTCGAGAGGGCCGCAAGCCTCTGGAGGCAGAGGCGGTAATGTGACATTTTCGCTGGGCAGTTGATGTGACATATTGCCTGGGCATCGACAGGGTGAAGGAGCACCCGGAAAGGACGCCGGCGCACCTGGTAACGAGACTTACCAGTGCCGTAATATCGGCAGGCCGGGAACACACAAAACTACTCCTTGAAAAACACGCAAGTACAGCACAATTACGGACTCCGGCGGGCCGCCGTACGCAACGCCAACGAGACAGGATGTCATACCACTGGCCACGTACACGTGCTCCAGCATCACGTGATCGCAGGTAATTACTTGCAATACAAACTGTTACACTCGAGGCCATGACATGGCAGTTCTGGCACAACTGTTGCTTTACAGTTATTCAGGAGGAAAAAATGAACGAAAACCGGATGAGGACGACAGTGGGTAGCATGCTGGTGCTGATGGGAATCCTGGCCGCCTGCGGCCAGGAACCGGCCCGGGACTTCCGCCAGGTACTGCAGGAAGTCCGTGTCTGCGCGTCCGGAGCCACGGTGGACGGCATCGACGTCTCCTACTGGCAGGGCACCATCGACTGGGACGCCGTGGCCTCGGCCGGGATCAAGTTCGCCATCATCCGTACCGGCGACGGCTGGTTCGAGGATCCCCAGTTCGAGCGCAACTGGTCCGAGGCCCGGCGGGTGGGCCTGTACCGGGGCGCCTATCATTTCTTCCGCCCCAACAAGGACGTCGACGAACAGGCCGACATCATGGTCCGCAAGCTCGGCCGCCTGGGCCCCGGAGACCTGCCCCCGGTGATCGACCTGGAGAACGAGAGCCTCTACGAGCCCTACACCCTGAGCCAGAACATCGACAAGGTACGCCGTTTCATGGATCGCGTCGAGGCCGGGACCGGCCGCCGGGTGATGATCTACGCCGGCAAGTACTTCTGGCAGGACGCCTTCAACTCCACCGACGCCTTCCTGGATCACCCGCTGTGGATCCCCCAGTACGGCCCCACCTGCCCCGACATTCCCGCCCCCTGGACGGACTGGCTGTTCTTCCAGACCTTCAGCCAGGGCCGGGTCTCGGGCATCTCCGGCAACGTCGACCTGGACATCTTCAACGGCGACCTGGGGGATCTCGAGGCGCTGGCCAACGGGTCCGCACCGGGCGGCGGTGGCGGCGGCAACACCCAGGACAGCGGCACCCTGCAGGGAGTTGTGTTCGAAGACGTCGGCGCAGGCACTTCCGACATGAGCCACCGACTGCCGGGTGCCTCCGTCGAACTGTCGGACGGCTCCAGCACCGTGGCCGGCGCCGGCGACGCCGCGTGGTCGTTCGAGCTCGCACCCGGTACCTACACCGTGACCGCATCCCTGGCCGGGTACGGCTCGGCCTCGCGCACCTGCACCGTCTATGCCGGGCAGGAGACCTGGTGCTCGGTGGGATTAACCGGCGAATCCTCCAGCGGCGGCGATACCGGCGGTGATACCGGTGGCGATACCGGTGGTGATACCGGTGGTGATACCGGTGGCGATACCGGTGGCGATACCGGTGGTGATACCGGCGGCGATACCGGCGGCGACGACGGCACCGTAGACACCGAGGGCAAGGGCATGATCTACGGCCTGGTAGTGAACGCCACCAGTGTCACCGACCCGAACGACCTCAGCGACGCCGAGCCGGTACCGGGAGCCACCATCCTCGTCGACGGCCGCTTCACCATCACCGCCGGCGACGACGGCTACTTCGAAACCTGGGTGGAGCCCGGCGACGTCGCCCTGCTGGCCTCGGCCGAGGGATTCGAAGACAGCGGCAACGACTGCGTGGTAGTGGAGGGTGGTGCGGTGGAATGCAACATCTTCCTGCCGCTCGAGACCGATACCCAGCAGGACGGCAGCGACCAGTCCGATGTCTCCGACCTCTACCACGGCTGCTCCAGCGTCACCCCCGCGGCAGGCAGCAGCGGCATGCTGTGGCTGCTGCTGGCCCTGGGTTTACTGACCAGCCGACGCCGCCGCCAACAATGATACCCTGACATGCCGGGAGAAGCTGTATGCCGGGGCACGACAACAAGAGCCGCTGGTTGCCCTGGCTGCTCGTGGCCGTGCTCCTGGCCGTTGCCCTCCCCTTCTACCTGGTACTGAACCAGGAGCGGGAGGCGTCGCCCCGGCAAGCCGTTGCCAAGGACAAGCTCCCGGAAACAGCCGACAGCGCCGGCGGCGGCCGGCAATCTTCTCCCGGGTCGGCGAGTGCCACCGGCGACCCGGACACCGCTCCCCCGGAAAACCGGCCTCCCCCTTTCCGGCGGGAATGGTTCGCTCCCTGGGGCAACGGCCCCGGCCAGATGGGAAAGCGGCAACCCCGTGAAGGTGCACCCGAGGGTCCCATGGCCTTCGCCGTCATCGACGAGCATCGCTCGGTGGTGCTCGACCAGGTCAACCAGCGCCTGGTCTTCTTCAGCGATGGACGGGCAGCCAGGACGGTAGCACTGGACGGCGACACCTACCAGGACCTGCAGGTGGACGGGCAGGGACGGGTCTGGTTGGTGGACCGTCTGGCCGGGCGCAAGCTGGTGCTGCTGGACGAGGACGGCAAGACGCTCGCCCGGATACCGCTGGAGGGAGAGGGAGTCGGCGAGGGCAGCGCGGTTACCGGACTGTTCGTCTACCGGGACGGTGCCTGGGTGGAGGTGGAGCACAGTCGCCAGGTACACCTCACCGATGCCGGCGGAAAAGCGCTCGAAGAACGCCCCAGCCGGCCCGGCCGGCTCACCCGGGACGGCCGCCTGCTGATAGCGGCCGCCCTGGAGGGCCGGCAGGCGGCGGTGATCACCGTCCGGCCGGCAGGGCAACCCGCCGCCAACCCCCGGGTGCTGGCCCGGGTGCCCTTCTCCCTGCGAGTGCTGCACCTGCTGCTGCTCGACAGCGACCTGGCCGGCAACATCTACCTGGGAGCCCACCTGGCGCAGATGTCGCCCGACCCTCCCTACGGGGTGGTCGCCGAGCGCCTGGAGGTGGTGGTGCTGGGACCCGATGGCGGTGAGCTCGACCGCATCGAGTTGGCGGCCAGCGCCGGCGCTCTCGAGCAATTCCGCTCGCTGCTGGTCACGGCCGACGGAGCCGTGTACCAGCTCTGGTTCGGTGCCGAGGGCGTGGAGCTGAGAAGAGTCAGGTAGGAGGGAAAGGACCTTTCTCAGAAGCCCACCCCCACGCCCACCTGCAGGTCCAGCGGATAGAAGGTATCCAGCAGGGTGTCCTTGTCGGCCGGGTAGAGGGGAATCCGTCCCAGGACGAACAGGTCGCAATCGAAGCTGTAGAAGCGCAACAGTCTCACCCCGGCCCGCAGCGTGAGGGCGGGCCCGAAGTCGTTGCGGTAGTCGAGGCTGTTCTCGTCGGCGGCATCCAGCAAGCCGCTGTAGCGCCGGTACTCCAGTCCCAGCCCCGCCGAGAGGTAGAAGGTGGCCCAGCCCTGCTCGGAAAACTCGTAGGTCAGCCCACCCTCGGCACCGGTGTGGATGGCCAGCACCATCTCCCGCCCGGAAGGCCGGCCCGGCCAACCGGCGGCAAACACGCGCACGAACACCTGCCAGTGATCGGCCCCCCGGGTCAGGCTCACTGCCCCGCCGGGAGCCAGGGCCAGCGAACCGCTGCCCCTTCCCAGTCCCTGGAACAGCTCCAGCCTCCAGTAGTTGTGGCCGCGTTTGAGAACACTGTGGGCCGCCCGTTGCACCGCCGAGTAGTGGGTAATGTCGTCCGCCAGGAAGACGGGATCATGCCCCAGCACCTGGCCGACGGAGCTGCGCAGCAGGCGATCGAGCTGGCGCAGGTCGTCCAGGTGGTGACGCACCGGCACCTCGCGGTTGATACGCGCCGTCAGGTACCACACTCCTTCCAGGCGGAACAGCTGCAGCAACAGGTACGACTGGCAACCGCTGGTCACCAGCCGGTGGGTGGGATGGTGGGCCAGTTCGTCCTCGGCCAGCCGGCGTAGGCCCTGCCGGTGCTCGGCGGGAGCACGGATCTCCAGGCACAAGTCAACCACCGCCCGGACCGGCGGGCTCAGCCCCAGCAACAGCAGTGACAGCAGGCAGACCGGCAGCCTCATGAAGTCGCCTCCCCCGGCTTCAGAAACTGATTCCCAGCTTCACCGAGAGCGTCGGGAACCAGGTATGAATGGCGCCGTAGTTGTCCTCGTTGTCGATGACGTAGGCGGGCAGGTTCAGCTCCCCCTGCAGGTAGAACTGCACCGCGCTGGCCCGCATGAACTCCCAGCCGCACAGCAGGTCGACGTCCAGGCCACCGCCCAGCAGCAGGGAACGATCGTCGTCGTTGCGGACCCCCACCGGCTTGATGGCACTGAACCACAACAGCTCGAAGTTGGCCCCGCCACCCCAGTAGAAGGAATGGATGCCGCGCGGTTGCAGGTAGTGGAGAAAGTGCAGGGCCAGGCCCACGTCGCCGCCGAAGTCGATGTGGCCGCCGGCCTGGTTGGACTTGGCCGCCGTGCGGCTGGTGCCGATGCCCACCTGGGCCACCGCCTCCAGTCCCCAGTTCTCGAAGCGCCCCCGGTAGCCGGCAGCTATGGTCATGGGGCTGAACACCCGCAGCGTGTCGCTGACGGTCGCCGTGGGATCGGCCGGAGCGGTGTCGAAGCGACCCCCGCGGACCTGGGTACCCAGGTTGAGGATGAAGTGGTGGGTACCCTGGATGCGCTGCGCCGACTTCATGGAGTCGGCCCGCAGCACGGTGTCGCGCTTGATGGTGGCGGAGATGGGCACGTCGCCGAGCAGGGCCTCCACCGCCCGTTCGGCGAACTGGCTGATCTCCTCGGCGTAGAGCTGGTCCACGCGCTCTTCGCGACCGTTGCCCGAGTAGCGGGCAAAGGCCGTCCAGCCCTCCGTGAGGGGATACAGCTCCACCACGATACGCTCCTGGCAATCCTCTTGCACGGCCTCGTAGCCCTTCTCGTGGGTGACGAAGTGTTCGAACAGGCGCTTGAGGTACGCCAGCGGGCTCTGCCCCAGCGGCAGGAAGGGAGTGCTGGCCGGGTGGGCCTGCAGCAGGTTCTGGATCTGGGCTTCCACCCGTTCCCGGCGTGCGGCAAAGTCCTCTTCACTGGCCTTCTCGGCCGCCTGGCCGGTCTCGGAAGCCGCCTTCCCGGTCGCCTGCTCCGCGCCTGCCTGGCGGCCCGGGGCCTCTCCGGCAACCTCCTCGCTTGCCTGCTGCAACTTGATCTCGACACACACCCTTTTTGACGGCGGCGCCGCCCGGGCCGGCAGCACGGCCAACAACAGCAACGATAACGTCGTTCCCAGTGGTGTGATCCGTGCCAGACGGGTCATGGGGAAACCTCCTTTCCTCTGGCCCGGGGCGGACCTCTCCAGCCGGGCCTGTCAGGCCCGCGGCGCCACCCCGGGAGTTTCTTCGCAATCGCTCCTGCCGGTGAGTTATTGCAATGAGCGTGCCAGTCCCTGGCCGCAACCCGGCCTCAAGTAAACCGGAGGCTTACGCAGCCAGTCGCCCGCCCGATACCCGGCACCGTCTCCGGGTCACGCTGCCGCCGGTCACGCCTGTTGCAGGAAGTTCACACCGGGGAGGCCGGGTGCGGCTAACGGCGTACCACGATGCTGCCCGGCTGGCCGTCCTGGCCGGGAAAACCGGGTTCGGGAGCCTGGGGATCCAGGGGCGTCGCGCCGCGGCCGGGCCGGGCATCGTAGAAGCCCAGCTCGTCCTCCACTCCTCCGCCTCCGGCATCCACCAGGATGATGCCACCGCCGCCACCACCGCCGCAGTGGGCCCGCCAGGCGGCACCACCGTCTCCCCCGCGCACCGACAGGGTGTCCTCGACGACGATGTGACCGCCGCCGGTGCTGAGCACGATGCGGCCGCCCGCGCCGCCGCCGCCTCCGCCGCCACCGGCGTAAGCGATACCGCCAGTGCCGCCGTCGGCGTAGACGCCGCCCCGCACGGTGATGTCGCCGCCACCCAGGGAGGCGATGACGACGACCCCTCCCCCGCCGCCACCACCGCCACCGGAACCCGCGGAACAGGTGGAACCGCCGCCGCCACCGGTTCCGCCGTTGAACAGCGAGCCGGTCCCGGGACCGCCGCCGCGACCACCGCTGCCGGCACCGGCGTCTCCACCACCGGCGCCGCCGCCGCCGGCCAGCCCGCCGCCCCCACCCGCCTGGGCACAGCCTCCGGCAATACCCTCCCCGGCACCATCACCACCCCCGGAACCGGAACCCGTCCCCGCTCCCGCCGGCTCGGCCGCCGCCTGGCCGGGAGGAGAGCCGGCTCCACCGGCGGCCGCTTGCGGGCCGTCGCCATCGGCGCCGCCGCCACCTCCTCCACCGCCGGGACCGGCATCACCGCCGGCGGCCGGTTCCAGGTAACCCACCTGGCCATTGTGCCCGCGGGCATCGATCTCGCCGTAGATTTCCACGTTGCCGGTGGCCAGCAATTGCAGGGGTTCGTCTCCCACCCCCATCACCCGGGCACCGGTGCCGATGACGATGTTACGGTAGTATTGTACCCCCGACAGCATCACCGTGGCCGGTCCCTGGATGACCAGGTCCTCGGGTGTGGCCGGCCTGGTGATCTCGAACCCCGCCGCCGCCTGCCCGCCGGCATTCACCAGCAGCAGCTGACAATCTCCCGCCGGTGCCTGTCCATCTATGGTAGCCGTCACCCACAGGCGGTCACCGTCGGCAGCCACGGAGGGGTGGGAGAAACTCACCGCGGGGGAGGAACTCTCCGGGTGGCAACCGGCGAAACCGGCACCCTGAAACAGCAGGCGCACGCTGCTGCCGGCGATGGCCTGGCTGGGCAACAACGAATCCACTCGCGGCGCCACCACTACCAGCCAGTCCAACCGGGCGGAACTTCCTCCTCCCGGAGCCGGGTTCTCCACCCACAGATGGTGTTTGCCAGCCGTGGTGGTGTAGCTGGCGTCCACGGTGGCCTGCAGGTGGCTGGCATCGCGCCAGGTCGTCGCCAGCTGCCTACCATCAAGGTAGAGCCGCGATTGCTGCACGAACCCGGCACCGCCGGCCAGGATGGTCACCGGCCCGGAGCCGGCGGCCACCTGCGCGGGGCTCACGCTGTCCAGGCGGGGCAGGGGGTTGACATCGTCCTGCTCCTTCACCTCCACCAGGGCCGAGGCGCCGAACTGCCGGTAGCCGGCCTCAATGGTGGCCTGACCCGGTGCCAGGGCCGTCACCAGGCCGTCGGCCGCCACCCGGGCCACCTGGGTGTCGCTGCTGGACAGGGTCGTCTCCGCGTCGCCGGTAAGGTCCTCGCTGCTGCCGTCACTCCACAGTCCCACCACCTGCACCCGGCCGCTGCCGCCTGGTTGCAGTTGCAAGCGCTCCGGGGCCACCGCGATGGCCTCCAGGCGGCGCCCCGTGCCGACGACCACCGCGACGGTGTCTTCCAGCCGCCCGTGCTCGACGTGCACCTGGGCCACACCGTCGCTCAGCCCGAAGACGATGCCCTCCCGGGTGACGGCAGCCGTGGCGTGGTTGTCGATGGAGTAGCTGGTTCCCAGGGCCGGAGCGCTCAGGTCCACCTCGCTGCCGTCGGTCAGCCGGCCCACGACCTGCAACTGCCGGTAATCGCCCACGGCCAGTTGCAGGTCAGGGGGTTGAGCGTCGAGCCCGGCCAGCAGGGCGTAGCGGACTTCGACGGGAATGGACACCAGCCGGCCCTGCCACCAGGCATTCACCCGGGTGGTACCGGCTGCCACGGCAAACAGGCGCGCTCCGTCCAGCACCCTGACCACCGCGCTGTCGCTCGACCACAGCGACAGCCCGGCCTCCCCGGTCACCTCCTGCACCACCTGTCCCCAGCCCTCCTGCTCGTCCCATTCCAGAAACGTCCCCCTGACCTCGAGCTGTACGGTTTGCTGCAGGTACAGCTGCAGGGAGGCAGGTTCGATGCGCAGCGCCAACAGGTCACCGTCCTGCCAGGGACCACTGCGGCCGCAGCCGGCCAGCAGGACCGCCGCCAGCGAGCAGGCCAGCAGGCATCGCCGGGCAATGTTCATCACAGACCCCCTTGACGTCGACCGGAGTCGGAGTCTAGCACAAAAAAGCGGGGCCAGTAAGCACGGCTCAACCGCCAGCTTGCCCGAGCTGCCGGCGCCAGTCGCTTTCCAGTTGTTCGAGCGAGCGGCCGAAGATGTGGCGCACGGCCTGCGGCAACGGTGACTCCGCCCGCAGGGCCGCCAGCAACACCAGCACCCGTTCACGCCCGTAGCGGCCGACCAGCCAGTCGACCATGTCCAGCGACTGCAAGCCCAGCTCCTGCCGGCGCTGGCGATCCCGCGGCCAGCGCAAGGCCTGGTCGAGCGCGCGCCAGCTCACCAGGCGCTGGCGACGGGCCAGCCAGCGCAGGCGCAGCTTCTCGACGCGGCCGGGCGGCCGGGTCACCCAGCCGGCCAGCCCCTCGTAGAGCCACAGCGGTGCCCGTCCGTAGGAGAGCTCGTCGACGAAGCGGCAGGCCAGTTCCCGGGTAAGAATCTCCAGCCAGGCGCGCCGGCCCCGGCCACGGTCTTCCCAGGTCAACGCCCGCCCTCGGCGGTACACGTCTTGCCGGTCCCCCGCCGCCGCCTGTGCCTGGAATTCCTGCGAGGAGCCATAGACCTTCAGCGACAGCGGCCCGTAGAGCCGTTCGGAGAAAACTGCCAGGTTGAAGGCCAGGGCCCGGGGCAGCAACTGCTCCAGCAGATCGCTGTCGAAGGAAGGTGCCGCCTCCACCTCGGCTCGCAACTGGCCGGCCCGGATGGTGATGACGGTGCTCTCGCCCTCTGGCTGGTGACCCGTCAGCGGCCCGCCCGCGGCCCGTCGCTCCACCCAGCCGCCGGTGAGCTCGAGCAGTTCCTCCTTGCCGGGAAACTGCCGGCGGGCCTGTCGCAACAAGACCCGGGCCCGCCCCGGCCGGCCGGCCAGGGCCTCGCGGCGCACGCCTTCCAGCCAGGCGTCGAGCAGCCGGGCCCGTAGTTTCCGCAGCCGGCCGGCTTCGGCCGCCGGGCAGCGTCGCAGGGCCTCGGCATACCAGCGCCGGGCTTCCCGCCAGTCTCCACTGTCCAGGAGAAAATCGGCCAGGGCCAGCACCGCCGCCACCTGTCCCGGCTCGCCCAGGATCACCCGGACATAGGCATCCTCCACCTGGCCGGCCAGCTCCTCCGCCTCGGCGGGACGCCCGGTCACTCGCAGCAGCCGGTACAGCTCCTGGCGCACCTTGCCCAGCGACAGCCAGATGCCGCTCATGCGCCCTTCGCGCCCGGCGGACCGTTCCAGGTCGTCCTGCGCCCGGCGCAACAATCGTTCCACCTCGGCAAAGCGTCCCCTGATTACCGAGCGCCGCGACGACACCGCTCCCAGCAAGGCCCTGATGAAAAGCAGCTCCGGGGCGGCGGGATGCAGTTGCAAGCCGCGGGCGACCGTCTGCTGGGCATCGGTGCTGGCTCCCGATTCCATCTGTGCCCGGGCCAGTATCGCCCAGCGCATGGCTC
>QMME01000068.1 GCA_003647095.1 Deltaproteobacteria bacterium | reverse complement strand
GACGTCGATGTTGGGCATTTTATAGCGGCGGGTCATCTTGTCACGGGCAGTGTAGTTACTGGCTGCAGGGTTGTCAAACGCGCTTGCCAGCGACCTTGAGTTCAAGTGCGTTCTCTGGCACTCTGGCGCCGTGGTCGAGCACGAGCCCTGGAGGTGCACATGCCCGATTGGCTGGAGGAGTTCCTGCCCATAGTGATTCTCCTGGCTGCGGTGGCGGTGGTGATAGCCCGTTTGCCCAAGGTGGAGGGCCTCGACTATTCGGCCGGGTTCCGGCGCCGTCGCGTCTTCAACTGGGTGCCGTTGGGCCTCACCTATGCCTTCCTGTACATGGGGCGATACAACCTCAAGGTCAGCCAGTCGGCCTTCGGGGGCATGCAGGATGCCGCCGGCAATCCGGTCATGGCCAACGCCGACTTCGCCACCATCTTCCTGGTTGGAACCGTCGTGTACGGTATTTCGTTCGTGCTCAACGGTCCCCTGACGGATCGTTTCGGCGGCAAGCGGGCCATTCTCCTGGGCGCGGGAGGAGCCGCCCTGGCCAACCTGTTGATGGGGCTGGCCACCTGGAGCCTGGTCAACCACGGCCCGGCCCACGTCATCGTGGCCGAACACTTCGTCTTGCTGTTCTCCCTGCTCTATGCCCTGAACATGTACTTCCAGAGTTTCGGCGCGGTGGCCATTGTCAAGGTCAACGCCCCCTGGTTCAATGTTCGCGAGCGGGGAGTGATCGGCGCCGTCTTCGGAATTCTCATCTCGCTGGGCGTCTATTTCGCCTTCGACTGGAGCAAGCTGGTGCTGAAGCACCTTTCCCTGGAGTGGGTCTTCCTCGTGCCTGCTTGTATCCTGGCGGTTTTCTGGGTCATCGACGTATTCGTCGTGAAGGAGCGTCCCAGCGGAGCTGGCTTCGCCGATATCGATCTGGGCGATGCGACCTCGGGGGAAGAGGGACCGCCGCTGAAGGCGGTCAAGGTCTTCAAGATGATGCTGCGTAACCCCATCATCATGACCATCGCCTGCATCGAGTTCTGCTCCGGGTTCCTGCGCCAGGCCATCATGCAGTGGTACCAGAGCTTCGCCCGGCAAACGGACGCGGTGCTGGGGCTGATGGACGGTTTCGTCAACAAGAACTGGGGCATGCTGCTTTGCGCGGCCGGGATCCTGGGAGGAGTCTTCGCCGGAGTCATCTCCGATCACGTCTTTCAATCACGGCGCGGTCCCGTGGCCGGTATCCTGTACGGAATCCTGCTGTTGGGGGCGATCGTGTTGACCTTCACCTACCGGACGGCGATCGTCGGCTGGCTGGTGGTGGCCATGTCGCTGGCGGTAATCGGGGTGCACGGCATGTTGTCCGGCACCGCCTCGATGGACTTCGGTGGTTCCAGGAACGCGGGGATCGCCGTGGGGATAATCGACGGTTTCGTCTACCTGGGAACCGGTTTCATGTCGTTGGTCTACGGCGTGTTGCTGCCCAAGGACCAGCTGGATGCCGCTGGGAGACTGACGGGGCCTGCTACCAATCCCGACAACTGGCTGGTATGGCCCCTGGCCATGATTCCCATGGCTGTCATCGGCTTCGTCCTCGCCCTACTACTGTGGAACGCCAAGCCCCGACCGAAGACCACCGGCGGCAGTGGCTAGGCCGGACGCTGGTGGCTCCCTTCCGAACCGGGACCCCAACGTTGTAATGGCGGGTTGGGGCCCCTGACGCTCCGGTATCGCCGAGTTGCCACTCGCGGTTGCCGGCGTTCTCACCGAACGGGTCTCAGAGCAGCTTTTCCATCATGGCCTTGATGCTGGCCGACTCGGCCGGATCCTCGCACAGGCGCAGCGCCCGCTCCCAGGCTTCGTAGGCCTTGGCGCGGAACCCGGTCTTTTCGTAAAGCCGGGCCAGGGCCACCAGGACCTGCAGGCCGGGTTCCAGTTCCGCCGCTCTTTCCAGCGAGGCCAGGGCCCGGAAGGACTCGCCCAGCTTGTCGTAGAGCAGACCCAGGCGGTGGTGCAGGTGGGCGGAGAAGGGAGAGATGCCGGTGGCCTGCTCCAGCAACTGGATGGCCTGGATGAGTTCGCCGCGCCGGAAGGCCTCGGCGGCCTGGTAGAGCAGGCCGGCCGCCTGCTGGTCCAACTGCTGGTCGTCTTCCCCGTCGGGGCGCTGTCCCTGCAGGGCCTTCTCCAGCACGTGCTTCAGTTCGTCGAGCCGCAGCGGTTTTTCCAGGAAGGCGTCGGCCCCGTACAGGCGCTTGACGTCCTCGGCGTAACGCCAGCCCCGGTAGACGGCGCTGATCATCACCACCACGATGTGGCGCGTGGCCGCGGAATTCTTGACGCGCTGGCAGATGTCGAAGCCGTGGACCCCGGGCAGCATGGCGTCCAGCACCAGGGCCGCCGGGTGGCGCTGGGCCAGCAGCTTGACGGCCTCGCTGCCGTCGGCGGCCTGCCAGACCTCGAAGCCGGCCTTTCCCAGGAAGGTGGTCAGCAGGCGCCTGATCTCGGGCTCGTCGTCGACCACCAGCACCGTCCGTCGTTGTCCGGACGGTGGTGCGGCCGGCGGCTTCTGCTGCAGGTCTTCGACCCAGGAAGCGGGATCGGGGCCCACCTTGAGGGGCGCCGGCGTCAGTTGCGCGGTGCGTTCGTCACCGGCCATGACGATCTCCACGTGGCCGGCCTCGCCGAAGGGTTGGGAAGGGTCGAAGTCCTGGCCCTGCCAGAAGCGGGCACTACCGCCTCTCAGCCGGTAGGCTTCCTCTATGGTGTCTTCCAGCATGCCGGCCAGGGCTCCGTGCTCGATGATCCGCAGGCCGGTGCTGAAGCGCACCTCGTCGATGCGGGCCATGTCGGTGGGATCGGCCATGGCCAGCAGCAGCTCCTTGTCTTGCCGGGATACCGGCAGCACCTGCAGCTTGCGGGCCGCTTCCAGCGAAAGCAGCTCCAGCAACTCCAGGGCGATGCAGCAATGCGACAGCACCACGTAGGGCACGCCCTGCTGCCGGGAAAGCACCCGGGCCAGGGTCTTCTCATCGGCATAGCCCTGGGCCAGGCAACAGGTGGCCAGGCGCCCGCCGAAGCGGCGCTGCCGCTCCAGCGCGGTTTTCAGCTGTTCCACCGATACCACGCCCTGTTCCACGAGTAGACTGCCGATGTTCTTGCCTGCCATGGTCCTCCTCCCCTGATCGTACGGTCAGCCTAGCATGCCCGGCGGGAGAGGAAAAAACTTTTCCCCGCCCAGCACCCTTGCCGAAAGTTGCCGCTGGCTACTGCAATCTCTTCCAGCGCAGTTCCGCTCCCGCGACTTCCAGCGGCGGGGGCTCGGCCGCCAGCACGTACTCGGCCCGGCGGTTGCGCGGTTCGGCGGTTTCGTCCGGGGTGGGCACCTTCAGGCCCTTCTCGCCGAATCCCTGGTAGTAGATGGGATAGGCGAAGCCCTGCCGGCGAAAGTACTCGGCGATGGCACGGGCGCGCTTCTCGCTCAGTTGCCGGTTGTAGTCGGCCCCGGCCACGGTGTCGGTGTAGCCGGCTATGAACAGCTTCACCTCCAGCAGCCGGCCGTATTTCTTCAGGCCGGCCTGTAGCAGCCGGTAGCTGTGCTCCAGCCGGGGGAGCTGGTCGGGCTTTATCTCCCAGCGCCCGGTGTCGAATTCCACTTCCTGGTGGGGAATGGCGTAGTGCCAGGGCACCAGCTGCAGGCGCTCGGAGATGCCGGAACTGTCGTGGGCTTCCAGGTCGATCTTCATCAGCCGGCCCGGGTGCGGCGGCCAGTCGAGCACCACCCGGCGGGTGGCCTGCTCGAACTTGTGGCTGGCGCGGTGGACCTGCCGGCCGTCGTCGCTGGTGATGCTCAGGTCCACGCGCTGCAGCGGGCGCCGGGCCCGCAGCACCAGCCGCCGGGCCTGGATGTCGAGGTCGGAGCGCGAGACCACCAGTCCCAGGCTGGAGACCACCTCGCAGGCGAAGTCCAGGTTCATGCGGCCGCCCTCGCCGCCGCCGGCCAGTTCCACCTCCAGGCTGCCCCGCCAGCGGTGCCGGCCGCTGCGCTGCGGCAGGTAGAAGGTGCGCCGGGAATCGCGGGGGACGTTGACCAGTTGCTGGGCGAACTTTCGTCCGTCGTCACGCTGCAGGGTCACCGCCAGCCGGCCCAGGTCGGCGAACACCGCCACCGTCAGCGTCGGCTGCCGCCCGGCGGGAACCCGGTCCTGCAAGTGGACCTTGATGACCTGCCCCGAGTCGTCGGCCCGGGCCGGCACCGCCAGCAGGAGCGGCACCGCCAGCAAGCAGGCAACGGTTCTTCGCAGCATCAGCCTTGCTCCCGGGTTGCCCTGGATATCCGTTCCACGGCCTGGCGGGCGCCGGCGGCGGGGATGTCCAGGTGGGTCACCAGCCGGATGGTGGTGGGCGAGGGGGCCAGGGCCAGCACCCCGGCCCGGCGCCAGGAGGCCAGCGTGGTCTCGGTGGTGGCGGCACTGTCGGTATGTATCAGCACCATGTTGGTCTCCACCGGCTGTACCCGGAAGCGTTCGTCCAGGCATTGGCGCAGGCCCGCGGCCAGTTCCCGGGCCCGGGCGTGATCCTCGGCCAGGCGCGCGATGTTGTGCTCCAGGGCGTAGAGGCCGGCGGCGGCGATGATGCCGGCCTGGCGCATACCGCCGCCGAGCATCTTGCGCAGCCAGCGGGCCTGGTCGACCTGTTCCCGGTCGCCCACGAACAGGGAGCCTACCGGGCAGCCCAATCCCTTGGAGAGGCAGAAGGAAAGCGTGTCCACCTGGGCTGCCCAGGTGGCCGGCTCGACGCCGCTGGCCACGGCGGCGTTGAAAATACGGGCACCATCCAGGTGCAGGCCCAGCCCCCGTTGCCGGGTGAGCTGGCGCAGGCGCCGCAACAACTCGAAGGGATAGAGCAGGCCCCCGGCCAGGTTGATGCTGTTTTCCACGACCACCAGCCGGGTACGAGGCTGGTGGACATCGACGGGGCGTATCGCCTCCTCGACCTGTTCCGGCAGCAGGCGGCCGTCCGCGCTCTCCAGGGGATGAAACAGGATGCCGAACAGCGCCGCCCCGCCTCCCACCTCGTGCGAGAAGGAATGGGTGCGCCGTTCCAGGATCACCTCGTCGCCGCGCTGGCAGTGCAAGGCCAGGCCGATGAGGTTGGCCATGGTACCCGAGGGCACCAGCAGGGCCGCCTCGCGACCGCATAGCTCGGCGGCACGCTGCTCCAGGCGTCGTACCGTGGGGTCCTCGCCGAAGACGTCGTCACCGACCTCGGCCCGGGCCATGGCCTGGCGCATGCCGGCCGAAGGGCGGGTGATGGTATCGGAACGGAAATCGAGGATGTCGCCATCGTCGGGCAAGTCACACACCTTTCTTCAGGATTTGATACCGGCGATGCCCTGCAGATCGATGTTGAGACGCTTGAGGGACTCGATGACCCGCCGGTAACGGTTGAGGCGCCGCTGGCGTTCTATCAGGCGTTCCAGGCGCGGGGCCAGGAAATCGCGGCCCTCCAGGGGACGAACCAGGTAATCGCCCACGCCCACGCCGATGGCCTCGACCACCGATTGCAAGCTGGCCTCGCGGGCCACCACCAGCACCGCGGCGTCGGGATTGGCGCCGTGAATGGTGCGGACCGCCTCGGCGCCGCGGGGACCCGTCTCCTCCTCCACGAAGACCACCACCTGGGCCTCTCCCCTTTGCAGCTTGTCGTGCAACTGTTCCAGGTCGTTCACCTGGCTGGTCTGGTAGCCGAGCTGGCGCACGCTGTTGACCATGGAATTGGGTCCGCAGACGAGTAGCGCCGAGCCCGGGCAATCATCCTGTTCTTGCAGGGCCCGCTCCAGGGCCAGCAGGCTGTCGCGCTGCGCCCCGGCGTCGAGTTCGCTCAGCATCTGCTGGCAGGTGCGGCTGAGGAACCCGATGACCGAGCCGATGCGCACCTCGAAGTCGTGCCGGGCCAGCGCTCCCTTGATCTTGGTTCCCACGTGGTCGAGGCTGGGAAAGGGCTTGGGTACGTAATCGTAGGCCCCGGCCGCCAGTGATTGCAGGGCCGATTCCGTGGAGGCGTAGCCGGTGATGATGATCACCTCGGTGGCGGGATGGGTGTCCTTGACCCGTTGCAGCAGCTCCAGCCCGCTCATGCCGGGCAGGTTCTTGTCTACCAGGAGCACGGCATAGTTCTGGTCGGCCAGGCGTTCGCTGGCCTCCTCGGCCAGGTTGCAGACATCGCAGAGGATGTTGTGGCTGGCCAGGTACTCGGACAGCACCTTCTGCACCACGGGTTCATCGTCGACGACGAGCACCCGCTGGCTTACCTGCAGGGTGCGGATGTGTTCCAGGAGACGCTGGTTGATGGCGGTGGCCGCCGGGACGGCGGATGCGTCGTCAGCGGATACGGCCGTCCGGGCCTGCTGTTCGGGGGCGGGAGCAACGACGGGCAGGCGCACCAGGAAGACGGTGCTGGCTGCAAACCGGCCGGGCAACTGGCCGGGATCCGCCAGCTCCAGGCTGCCGCCGTGCAGTTCGGCCAGGCGGCGGCTGAGGTAGAGCCCCAGGCCGGTCCCCTGGTCTCCCTTGCTGGTGAAGAACGGCTCGAAGATGCGTTCCCGTTGCCCGGGGGGGATGCCGCTGCCGCTGTCACCTACCCAGATGTCGACGGTATCGCCGGTGGGACTTGCTGCAGCGGTAACGAGCAGCTGACCCCCTTGGGGCATGGCATCGACGGCATTGCCGATCAGGTTGACCAGCAGCGAGGTCAGGTGCAAGGCGGAGATTTTCAATTCCGGCAAGTCGTCCGGCAGGGTTACCTGGGTTGCTATCTGCCGGCGTCGCATTCGCTGGGCAAACAACCGCAGCGCCCTTTGCAGGCACTCGGTCAGTTGGCAGGAATGCTGTTGCCCGTCGCCCCGCAGGAAGCTGGTGGCCTGGCGTTGCAACTCGTGCATGCGATCCACCTGGTTGCGGATCTCGTCCAGCCACTCGGTAATTTTCTCCTGCTGCTGTTTGGCGAGGGCCTCGCCGATGAGAGCGGAGAATCCCTTGAGCCCCAGCAGGGGCTGGTTCATCTCGTGCAGGATGGCTGCTGCCATCAGGCCGAACTCGGCCAGGCGCCCGGCCTGGGCCAGTTTCTCCTCGGCCTGGCTCCGCTGCAATTCGAGTCTCTCGCCTTCCTCCACCGCGGCCTGCAGCAGGGCCTGCAGTTGCCGGTCAGTACCGGCCGGCAGGTGCTCCTGCAGTGATTGTAGCAGTTCCTTCAACCGTGACGCTGCTTGTGGTGTCATTTGTTGTCTCGGGTGGTTTCACCACCAGCTTGTCAGTGCCCGAACAACATACCCCGTAGTGCCGGCCGGTGCAACCATCACCGCCGCCCTGGATTTTCCACCTCGGCCGCGATCTCTGCGTCGCCGCTTCGAAAATGGTCCTCGACGTAGGTGAACTACGACTGCGGCCATTTTCTCGCGGCTCCTTGATCTCACGGCCGATCTGGAAAATCCGTAAAATGAAGTGGGAGATTTTGGCCGCCGTGTGCCTTCAGCGCAGGTGGGTCTCCCGGCGCGCCGCCGGCAACCTGATGATGAAACGGGTGAAGCGGCCGGGCTCGCTCTGTACCTCGATCTTGCCGTCGTGGTCGCTGATCACCCGGTAGACATCCGCCAGGCCCAACCCCTGGGAACGCTGGTGGTGCCTGGTGGTGAAGAAGGGTTCAAAGATACGGTCCAGGTTCTCCGGGGCTATGCCCGGCCCGTCGTCTTCCACCACCAGGGTGACGACCTTGCCCTCCTGGCCGGTGGCGCTCAGGCGCAGCCGACCGCCGGAGGCCAGGGCCTGGCAGGCGTTGTCGATGAGTTCTCCGATGGCCCGCTCCAGGTCAACGGACCTCCCCAGCAAAGGCGGCAGGTCATCTGCCAGTTGCAATTCAACCGCTACCGAGTGCCGTTGCAGCTCCGGAGCATGCTCATCCAGTACCTTTTCCAGGAGCTTGCCGATGTACAGCCGGCCACGTCCCCGGCCCCCGCCCTGCGAGGCCTCCAGCAGGCGGCTGATGAGGAGGCGGATGCGCTGGGCCTGCTGCTCGATGTCGGCGAGCATCTGGTGATCGGGATCGCCGGGCGGATGGCGCATGAGCAGCAACTGGGCGCAACCCAGCACGCCCAGCAGGGGGTTGTTGACCTCGTGGGCCAGGCCTGCTCCGAGCTCGCCGGCGGCCGCCATCTTCTGGGCCTGCACCAGTTGTTCCTGGGTTTGGCGCAGTTCCCGGGTACGCTCTTCCACCCGCCGCTGCAATTCCAGGTTCCAGCGGCGAATTTCCTCGGTCTGGGATTCTATCTGGGCGCGTTGCCGCTGCAACTGCTCTCCCATGCTGTTGAAGCTCGAGCCCAGGTTGCCGATCTCGTCGCTGCCGGTATAGTGAATTCGCGCCGCCAGGTTGCCGCGGCCGATCTCCTTGGCTTCCCGCACCAGGGACTGGATGGGCCTGGTGATGCGTCTGGCCAGGACCATGCCGGTCAGTACGGCGACCAGCAGCGACAGCACCAGCCAGCCTCCCAGTCGCCAACCCAGTTGGCGCACCGGTTGCAGGGCTTCCTCCACGGGTTGTGCCACCACTACCGCCCAGGGCGAGTGGGGCACCGGGGAAAATGCGCCCAGCATGGTTCCGTAGCCCGCGATCACGAAGCTGCCGACTGCCGGACTGGTGGTACCCAGGTGTCCCTTGAGCAGGGACAGGTGGCTGAGATCGCGCCGGGACCGTGCCTGGCGGCGGTCGGGGTGGGCCACCAGCCTTCCCCGGTCGTCAACCACCATGACGAATCCCCGGCGTCCCACGTGCAGGTGCTCGACGCGTTTCTGGATCTCCGCCAGAGACAGCTCCACCACCAGGCATAGCCGGGCCTGGCTGGCATGCAGCGGTAACACCAGCGGCAGGGAGGCAGCGGCCCGGCGCGGTGACCAGTACAACTCCCCGCTGCCGGTCCGGTTGCACTGTCTGGCCAGCCGTATTGCCACCTGGCGAAAGTGTTCGAGGTCACTGCCGGCCACCTGTTCGTGGAACCTGAACACGGCCGGGGCCGCCCGGCGTTCGTTGTTGAAGATCAGCGGGCCCAGTTGCCGGCCGGAGGAGTCGAACAGGCCCACGGCATTGTAGTTGTCTGAAAGCATGTAGATGCCGCGCAACTGCTCGGCGATTTGTTCCCGGTCTTCCGTGGTGGCCGAGAGGTTGGCAGCGGCCAGGGTGAGGGTTTGCCGCTGGTGGTTGACGATGTTGCCGATTATCTCCGCCTGGGCCTGGGAGGTCTTCTCCAGCATCTCGCGGATGCGCTCCTCCAGCGCCTGGCGGCTGAGCAGTACGGCCTGGGTGCCGCCGATGACAGTGGGGGCGGCCGCCACCAGCAACATGGCCAGGACCAGTTTCGAGCGTAGTCTCATGCAGGCGGGAAGTTAGCACGATGGGTCGGCGGGCTCAACCGCGGACGGGTATGGGCACCCGTCTCCGGTCAGCGCAGCTGGTAGCCGGCCCGGGGCCGGCGCAGGAAGTCCTGGGCGGAGATGTTTTCCATCTCCCACATGAAACGCGACTTGCACACCTTGCGGCGAATGTGGCTGCCGGTGACCCGTTCGATCTTGCAGACGATCTCGTCCTGGTCCGGGCGCTTCCTGCTCTTGCCGTCCTCTTGAGATGCAGCCAGGGCATCTTTCCTGGTCGACTGTCGCTGGCCGCTGCAGGCCGGCAGAACCAGCAACAGGATGCCCAGTGCCGCCAGCGCTATCGATGATTTTTTCATGGCACGCCTCCTGACTTCAACTTCCGCCCCCAGCATAACACACCGGGAGAAGGGGGAGTTGCCTCTTTTTGCGGTTGTCGTGGGAGGGTAAATGGTCTACCATTTTCGCACCGATGGTCGTTATCTGGCGGCATTCGTCCACTGCTGGCGAGGAGGAGCCATGTTCGCGTTGCACGGCAGGATTCTCGAGGTAGACCTGGAAAGCGGCGCCAGCCGCCCGCTGGCGGTGCCCGAGGACAAGTGGCGTCGTTACCTGGGCGGGGCCGGACTGGCGGCGCGCCTGTTTTTCGAGAACTTCGACCCGGGGCTGGAGCCGCTTTCCGGAGACAACCCGCTCATGGTGATGCTGGGGCCCCTGGCCTCCTCGGGACTGGCCGGAGCCAGCCGCTTCGCCGTCTGCGCCAAGAGCCCGTTGACCGGGTTCTGGGGCGAGTCGAGCTGCGGGGGCAACTTCGCGCCGGAACTGCAGGCCGCCGGCTACGACGGCATCGTGGTGCGGGGAGCCGCCCGGCAACCGGTGGTGCTGCTCGTCGACGACGGCCGGGTGAGCCTGGAGCCGGCCGCCGAGCTGTGGGGCCGCGACAGCTACGACACCATCGATGCCGTCAAGCAGCGCTACCGGGGACGGCGGGCGGTCAAGGTGCTGGCCATCGGCGGCGCCGGGGAGCGGCTGGTGCGCTTCGCCGCCGCCTGCCATGACAAGCACGATTTCGCCGGTCGCTGCGGCATGGGCGCGGTGATGGGGGCGAAAAAGCTCAAGGCCATCGCCGTGCGCGGTACCGGCCGGGTGCCGGTGGCCGATGCGGAGGGGCTCAAGCAACTGCGCCGGCGGGTGCAGGGGCGAATCAAGGAATCGGTGCCGGCCCAGAGCCTGCGCGAGATGGGTACCAACTCCACCATGGACCTGGGCATGATGACCGGCGACGTGCCCATCAAGAACTGGACCCGGGGCGAGGCCCTGGAGATATCGGCCGAGATCGGCGGCCCCACCATGACCGAGAAGTTCCTGGTGCGACCGGGTGCCTGCTGGCGCTGTCCCATCGCCTGCCGGCGGGTGATGAAGAACGAGCAGTCGCCCTGGCGGATGGCCGAGGGGCCCGGGCCCGAGTACGAGACGGCGGCCTCTTTCGGCTCCCTGCTGGAAAACGCCGACGCCGGCTCCATCCTGAGGGTCAACGAGCTGTGTAACCGCCACGGCCTGGACACCATCAGTTGCGGGGCGGTGGTGGCCCTGGCCGTCGAGTGCGCCGAGCGGGGGATCCTGGACGCCGGGCAGCTCGACGGCCTGGCTCTCGGCTGGGGCCGGGCCGAGGCCATCGTGGAGCTGGTGGAGCGCATCGCCCGCCGCCAGGGCCTGGGAGACGTACTGGCCGAGGGTTCACGGCGGGCGGCGCAGCGCATCGGCGGCGGGGCCGAGCGGCTCACCTGCGAGATCAAGGGCCTCGACCTGCCCATGCACGACCCGCGCGCCTTCCACGGCATGGGCCTGGCCTACATGATGTCCAACCGCGGCGCCTGCCACAACGCCCACCTGGTGCATCCCATCGAGCAGGGCATCGCCACCTGGACGGAACTGGGCTTCTCCGATAACTACGACGGCCAGTCCAGCGCCGGCAAGGGCGAGCTGGTCAAGCGGGCCGAGGACTTCGGGGTACAGTGCAATTCGCTGAGCCTGTGCGTGTTCAACATGTGGTGTTACGGCTCGCGGGATCCCCTCGACGCCCTGCGGGTGACCTGCGGCTGGGACGTCGACATGGACGAGTACTTCACCACCGGCGCCCGCACCTGGCTCATCAAGCGGGCGCTCAACTGCCTGATGGGCCTGAGGGCGGAAGACGACCGGCTGCCCGAAAAGATCCTCACCCCGGTACCCGACGGCGGGGCCGCCGGCTCGGTGCCCGACGAGGAGCTGCTGCGCCGCGAGTACTACGCCGCCCGCGGCCTGGACGCAAGCGGCCGGCCCACGGCGGAGACCCTGGCCGCCGTGGGCCTCGAGGACGTGGCCGGCCGGCTGCAGGGAGCATAGCCCCCGCCATGTTTCCCGGGAGGGGTGTCAGCCAGTAATTTCCGGCCGTTGCCGAGCCGGATTGACAGGGACAAACTGGTTGGAAAAACTGGTTGGCAGGAGAGACGAATGGACGAGGTGGTGGACGAGATAGGCGCCTTCGAGGCCAAGACCAGGCTTTCCGAGCTGCTGCGCCAGACAGAACGGGGCAGGAGCTTCGTAATCCTCAGGCGCGGCAAGGCCGTGGCCCGGCTGGTGCCTCCGGGGCACGAATCGGCCGCGGCGGGGCGGCGGGCGGCGGTTGACGCGCTGCACGAGATTCGCCGGGGAATCGCCGGCAAGGTGGAGGTGCGCGGGCTGATCGAGCGGGAACGGCGCTACCAATGAACTGGTCGCTCGACTGCTCCATGATGCTGGCCGCGGTGCTGCCCGACGGGGGTTCGGCCGCCAGCGACCGCTTCTTCGCGCGGCTGGGCGAGGCCGAACTCTGGGTTCCGGCGCTTTTCTGGTACGAGCTGGCCGGGGTGCTGAGCCGGGTGGCCGCCCGGGCCGGGGTGGCGGTATTCAGCTAGCGTACCCTTCTAGGTTCCGGCGGCGCCCCTGGCGTTGAAAACTTTGGGGTCGGCACGGCTTGTGCGGCGGGCACGCGGGAAAATGGGCGGCGACCTGCCCTTCGTGAGCCTGTGAGCAAGGAGTGCTGCCGGATGGCCAGAAGAGAGCTAGTCGTTTTCAACTGTCGGGCAGGCAAGTGAGGCCATCTTCGTGATAGCCCGGCTCACATTCGCAGCGTGTAACTTCTGAAGAAGAGACACAGGTACCGTGGCCGTTGCAATCCACCCCTGCGCAGATGTCGTCAGTTCCGAAGAACTCGAGACACGAAACCTGTGGATCTATTACACTGACCTGGTATTCCGTCTTGAAGACTTCCAGACACTCGGCACAGTTGCCGGCCGAGGCGAAGGCGGAAGAATTGCAGTCGACGTCGACTGCAAGATTATCCTCGATCTTGTTTTCCAATGATGAACAAAGCCGCTGGCAGGGACTGTCTCCGCATGCGGGAAAGACGGATGCGACTCCAAACAGTACCATCAGCAACAGACTCCTTTGGTAAACCATGGTCATCTCGACACCTCCTGAATCGTAACCTGTTACTGCTGCCTGCGTTCGCTATTGCTTCTCCACGAAGATGACGTTGCCCTGCCGCCGGCCGCGCAGGCCCAGGCTGCAGAGCACGGCGTCCAGCGCCCGGGGCCAGGGCACGTCGCCGAGCTTGAGGGTGACCCGGCCGGCCACTCCCTCGGCAGAGACTATGTTGAGCCGGGCCACCCGGGCGATGCGCTCGAGCAGCGGCCCCAGCGGGGTGCGCCACTCGTCGAGCGACAGGCGGGGGGCGGCGGCGGGAAAGCCGCCCTGCAGGCAGGCCAGCCCCGTCCGCCCGGCCGGCGCCGCGGCCGCCGGGCGCCCGCTGCCGCCCGGCAATCTCTTTTCGAAGTGCTGGAAGTCCTTGAGGTGCCGGAAGTCCCCGCCCCAGCGCCAGCCGCGGCTGGTAAAAGCCCGCCACACGGCATCGCCGTGCACGATCATGCCCGGGCGGGGCCGGGAACGGTCCAGCCAGCTCCGCCCGCCCGGTGGCAGCACCCGCCGGCCGGAGACGTAGGGGTTGCGCAGGGGATTGATGTCTATGGCCGCGCCCCAGGCATGGCGGGAAAACACCCTGCGGTTGGAGGCCGAACGCCGGCAGTTGAAGGCCGAGGTGTTGTCGTCGGCCATGGAGGCGTCGTCGCTGCCCCGGTAATCCTCTATCAGGCGCATCTTCTCGATGGGGAAACGGGCGGCGAACAGATCACGGAAGATGTCGCCGATCTCTCCGGCCAGCCGCCGGTGCACCACCAGCTCGCCGGTATGCACCCGGCCGTCGAGACCCCAGTGGGAAAGCCGCAGCAGCACCAGCTCGTCGAGCCCCACCGGGCAGCCGGGGCGCCAGGAGCAGCTTTTCATGCGCTCGATCAGCCCGGCGGGCAACTCGCTCTGCTGCAGCAGGAAGGCGGCGGATGACGACTTGTCGGTATCGGCCCGACCGGCTCCGACAAGCAGCAGAAGCACGCCTGCCGCCCTCGCCAGCCAGGGGACGCTGGTTAAGGGCGTCTTCACGGT